>JAGXOF010000053.1 GCA_023660035.1 Dehalococcoidia bacterium LH_S1 | reverse complement strand
ATAGTGTGTATAGGTGGTATTAAGTATGGCGAACAACAAGCGGGATTACTATAATATCTTGGGAGTAGGACCCGATGCGAGTGGTGAGGAGATCAAGAAAGCATATCGCAAGCTAGCGTTTCAATATCATCCTGACCGTAATAAAGACAAATCCGCTGAGGAAAAGTTTAAAGAGGTAAACGAGGCATATGAGGTGCTGAGTGACCCGCAAAAGAGGTCGAATTACGACCGCTTTGGGCAGGCTGATGTAAGTGGGATGGGCGCAGGATTTGAAGACTTCGACTTTGGCAATTTTGGCGATATCTTCGATGCTTTCTTCGGTAGTGGAGGTGCCAGAAGCTCGAGGAGGCGAAGAAGCGCTGAGCGTGGCCCAGACGTGCATCGTAAGATACAGATATCCTTTGAAGAGGCAGTATTTGGCTGTGAGAAGGAAGTTGATATCGACCGTGTCGAGACCTGCTCAGTCTGTGGTGGCACTGGGAGTGAGCCGGGCACTAAGCCAATGACTTGTCCTGATTGTGGCGGTACAGGCGAGGTACGGCGAACGCAACGTAGCCTCTTCGGAGTTTTCACCAGCATTGCTCCATGTAAGCGGTGTGGTGGCACAGGACAAATAATTACTAACCGGTGTACACACTGTGATGGCTCGGGTAAGGAGAAAAGGAAACGCACTGTGACCGTGGGGATTCCTGCTGGCATCGATAATGACAACACTATTCGAGTAAGCAGGGAAGGTAATATGGGGTTGTCAGGTGGTCCAGCGGGGAACTTGTATGTCACTGTATCGGTGGCAGAACATGACTTTCTTCACCGTGATGGCCGTGATGTGATTTACGATTTACCCCTGAATTTTGCACAGGCCGCTTTGGGTGATGAGATTCAAGTGCCCACACTCGATGGGGATTTCACTCTCAAGGTCCCTGCTGGTGTGCAGAGTGGTAGGATATTCCGGATCAAAGGTCGGGGAATCACCTACCTGGAAAGACAGGGTAGGGGTGACCAGCTGGTGGTAATTCATGTCGTTACACCAACCTCGTTGGATGAGAGGCAGAGGGCCATTTTCCAAGAATTATCTGAGACACTGGAGCCAGCTGAGGTGCCTCAGGAGAGTAAAGGCTTCTTCGATAGGGTAAAAGGCGCTTTCGGCAGTCGTAGATAGCCTATGGCTGATAGGTGGTTGTTCATATCCACTTAGCTGTGATTTCTATATGGTAGGCGAACGACTGAATCATGCATCGACTGTTTGTCCTTCCAGAATGCATACGTGACAATAAGGTTACCATAACTGACAAGCAAGCTCGCCAGCTAAAGCAAGTGCTACGGTTTAGGCCTGGAGACCATATAGTTGTTTTGGACAATACCGGCCTGGAATATTATGTGAAAGTAATTGACATAACAGATAAGCAGGTCGTCGGGGAGCTCTTAGGAACTAGATGGTGCACGAACGGAATAGACGTTGAGATAATTCTGTACCAAGCGTTGCTCAAGGGTGACAAATTTGAAATGGTCTTGCAAAAGTGCACTGAACTGGGGGTTAGTGCATTTGTGCCGATTCTCTGTGAACGTTGTGTCGTGGGAGCACCAGGACCTTCTAAGCTGAATCGCTGGCAGAAGATTATAACGGAAGCTGCTGAGCAGTCGGGAAGGGGAAAATTGCCACATTTGCATGCTGTAACGGATTTCGAACATGCTTGTGACTCTGCTGATGGCGGGTCTTTGCTCCCCTGGGAAGGGGAGCGGGTTATGGGGATCGGATCGGCGTTGCAGTTTGATCAAGGGGGGCAGCCACCCAAATTGAACGTATTTGTAGGGCCTGAGGGCGGGTTTTCAGATGAAGAGGCTGAATTTGCCCGGATGAGAGGGATAACTCCTGTCACCCTCGGGAAGCTCACACTTCGTGCTGGAACTGCCGGTCTGGTAGCGACCTCTGCCATATTGTATGAATACGGTGAGATGAATGCTGGATAACTTTACATAATAATCATGGGAACCAGAACTGTTACGGTTAACAGGAAAGCGTATCACGATTACACCATTGAGGACTCCATAGAAGCCGGAATAGCGCTTAAGGGGACAGAGGTCAAGTCTATCCGGGAGGGAAAGATCAATATTCGTGATGCTTATGCCAAACCCCGAGATGGGGAGCTTTGGCTGCTGAATGCCCATATTTCTCCATATCAGGGCGGGAATCGTTACAATCATCACCCAACCCGGGATAGGAAGTTGCTATTGCACAGGCCAGAGATAATTAAATTAGCCAGTGAAGTATCCCAAAAAGGGTTGACATTGGTGCCCTTAAGGGTGTATCTTAAGAGTAAGCGCGTAAAGGTGGAACTCGGCCTAGCCAGAGGCAAGAAGGTCTATGACAAACGGCGGGCGATTATAGAGCGGGAGGAGCAGCGCGAGGCAGAAAAGGCTATAAAGTCACACAGGTGACTTTAAAAAACAAAACAAAGGAAAGGAGGAAAAAGATGCGCATAGGAGCAATGGGACTGGGAGGAATTGTGGCTGTGGTCGGGATAGTTTTACTAGTCGTATCATTAACGATGGTCCCAGCGGTCAGCCTCGAAACGGGAGGGGTCGACGAAGCTATGGGTAATGTAAACAAAACACTAACCGACGCGGCTGATGCACTGGACAACACTGGAGAGGACTTGGCAACCATAGATGGGAATCTGGGTGATATAGAGGGGACTCTGAGTGATTCACTGGATGAGGCCGTGACTACGCTGGAGGGTGTGGATCTGAAAGGCTTTGATAGCGGATTGAGTGAGGCCGAGGATGTGATAGTTGGGACCATGGATGATGCCGGGAAGCTTCTCCAAGATACCAATGGAGGCCTGGGAGAGGTCAATACGGTGATAATCGACGCCAATACCATGGTAACCGATGTCGATGAGGAAGTTGAGTCTTTATTGAAAGATTACCGTGGCTTGCATCTACCGGCTCAGAGTTTCGATGATGTGGCTATCTGGCTGGAAGAGAATGGCTATGAGTCTTTTGGCGGGGGTGTAGCAGACTATCTTGAGAAAACTGACGGAGCAATTAACCTTTGGCCCTTGGAGCTTACTGCTGGAGAGCTAGATGCTCTGGCTGATGAGATGGAAGCAGTTAATCTACAGTCAGATTGGGTCCGCGATTGGGCTGATTATCTGGAGAGTAAAAATGCGGTTATCGCTCTATCGACAAGCGATGTGACAGCGCAGTTTGGTCCTCTGGAGGAGAGACTTGAAAATACTTCAAAGAGCTTGAAAGATATACAAGCGGACCTGGAAAGTATACAAGCAAACTTGAAGGATGGTGAAGAGACGGCAGTTAGTATGCTCTCGGACGCGGATAGTACCTTGTCCGATGTGGACAGTTTCCTTGGCGAGACTACAACTAATGTTAAAAGCTTGAAGGATAATGGTGTCACAACCATTTCCAACCTGCACGACTTTCTTGGAAGTACAGAGGCAGAGCTCTCAACCGTTGCAGGTGACCTGCGCACCGTTTCCGAGAACATTGAGTCAGTAGATGTCGGCGGCCAGATAAACAGCACAGTGGATTGGCTGAATGGCATAATCAGCAGCTTGAAGCTGTACATGATCATTAGCAGTATCATGTTTATTTTGGCTGGAGCAGGGATAATATTGGCGGCCCTGTACGCCGGCAAGCAAGAGTCCTAAAACTTGCTTGCGATGGACGAACGTTATACAATAGAACTGGAATAGAGGTTCGGTTAGCTTGACGATAGTTGTACGTTAACAATAATGCGGGGACGAGCGGCTTCGACAGGTGAAGGTCGTCTCAGGATTGCAGGCCGAGGTGCCATCAACCCTCGAAAAACAGATGGCAAAAAAGAAGTGACGAACAAGTACCTGTAGCGGCCTAACAAAAGATTGGGCCCGTCCAACCCTGCTTCTCCTCGAGGGTGGGGATTGGGCGGCGAGAACTCGAGGTGCGATGGCTCCGACGGCGATAGGAGCTATCTAAGAGAAATCGCCTCACCTGGTTGAGCTCCGCCAGCTGGGGTCAGCCAGGGAAATGAAAGGCTGGCTAAGCTTGTAGGAATTCCTGGGGAGGCTTCTCCTGGACGGGGGTTCGACTCCCCCCGTCTCCACCAGCAGGGACTGGTGAATGCCTGTGAGTTATGTCAAGTTGGCGAAGGCATTTGAGTGTTGATTACATAACATATATAGTGCGACCCAAAATTGCGCGTCTTTTAGGGGCAGCTCTGGCACGAGAGCTGCCCCTTTTAGTTTAGATATATCAGGACAGCATATATGGCTCAGGATAAACCTATCTCCAGAAACTCCCGCAGATGAAGGAACTGGAGCCGAAGGATGGATATAGTGTAATAGGGGTGGAGTCTATTGTGGGAATGTGGAAAGCGAAGCTGGAAAATGGGGAATACTTAGAGGGTTTGCCGGAGGGGTTATTGCAGGTAGCAGTTGGCTGAAAACTGATATCTGAAAGCCATCAGTGATATGTCAAGTATGGAGTTCTAGTATGTCCCCGTCCTGAAGCACGTGGTCCCGCTTGATGCGCTGACCATCGAATTTTCCCGATCCCCAGATAAGGGCATATTTCAACCCTCTGCGGAAGTCCTTATGAACCGACTCAGCGGCGTCATAAACAGTGCTTCCCTTCTGCATGACCATAGGATCGTTTTTATCGGATTTTTTGCCTGGCTCCTTGGTATATACCCTGATAACATTTAGAGTATCGAGAATCTCCTTTCGCAGCTCGGCGTCTATACCATTTTTGGCGGAGGCGGCGAGGACTTTTGTCTCCTTGCCATATTTGTCCTTCAGGGCTTTAAATGCCGTTCCTGAGCTGTCCAGATCGCTCTTGTTTCCTATAATGAGGCCACGCTTGGCATAAAGTGCCCTTTCCGAGCGGTTATCCGTTCCGGGCAATCCTACCCTAAACTCTTCCATCTTCGCTATGATTTGTTCCATTTGTTCTACAGGGTCTGTGGATAGGTCAACTACCAGAACAAGGGAATCCGCCGATCTCAAGAGCGCAGCAAACCATGGTCTGGCACTTTCCTCCGTTATCGGGGGCATATCTATCAACTGGATCTGAACGTTTTCGAAATCCATCATGCCTAAATGAGGGTTTTGCGTAGTGAACGGATAATCGGCGACTTCAGAAGGCGTAGCAGTTACTGCTGATGTGATCTGCGACTTGCCCGCGTTAGGAACTCCCACCATCACCACCTGCCCTGCTCCTTCCTTGGGGATATTGTAAATGCCGCCCTTTTTGGCGGTGGCCTTTTCCTTTAATGCTTCCTTGGAGAATTTCGATATCTTGGCACGGATGTCTGCACGAAGCCTGTCAGTGCCCTTGTGCTTGGGCATGACAGCGAGCATTTCCTCGAGAGCTTCTACCTTTTCATTGGGTGTCTCCGCACTCCGGAATCGCTTTTCGGCTTCGTAGTACGCAATAGGTAAATTTGCTGGCATCCTCTTACCTCGCTTCTTACGTTATGTCAACCCTGCCAGCCACCTAAGTGGGAACTAGTTCGAGGTTTGTTATGCGCGTGGACGTGCTGCATTCAGTTTCTTGATCAAACGCGACTTGCGCCGGGACGCATTATTCGGGTGAATGGCCCTTTTCCTGGCTGTCTTGTCCAGGACACTGAATGCATGCCTTATTGCCTGTTCGGCTTGACTGAGATCACCCTGCGCTATAAGTGTCTCGGCCCTCGAGGTAGAAGTCTTACAACGGGTCCGTAATGGTTTATTACGATACCGTTGTTCTTGTGATGTCCGCATTCTCTTTTTGGCTGATTTAGTATATGCCAAGGCTATCTCCTCCTAGTTACATTATGTTACCTTAAATTCTGTGGTTTGTCTACCCCTTATCAGGTCATCTAGGGCGATACAAAGGCAGCCTGTAATGTGGTATAATGGCTTTTAGTGTTTGGGATTTGGATTTCCTGAAGACTTGCAAAGATATTTGTACCATACATGCTTGACAACGCGCAACAACAATGATTAAATGTAAATTCGTGCCGTAAAATAATCAACGGGAAGAGGTGAGAAGTTGCCTACACGGAATCAGCTGGTTAGAACGGGCAGAGAACAAAAAGGAAAAGGTAAAAAGAAGGCTGCACTATCAACATATTATAACTCGCTCAAGGGGAGAGTGATTAGCAGTAAAGGTTCTCCTCAAAAGCGCGGCGTTTGCCTGCAGGTCAAGACGATAGCGCCTAAAAAACCGAATTCAGCCTTGCGCAAGGTGGCACGTGTCAGGTTGACGAATGGAATGGAAGTGACGGCGTATATACC
>JAGXOF010000052.1 GCA_023660035.1 Dehalococcoidia bacterium LH_S1 | reverse complement strand
ATGCCTGTTCCGGTGGCTTAAGATAAAGTCCCACAATATCAACCACCTTCTCTCTTAACTCGGCGTCCTTACTGAATTTGAAGGTCTCGACACGACAGGGCTTTAAGTCAAAGGCTTGCCATATGCGATGAACTGTAGATTTGGCTACCCCTGCCTGCTTTGCCAGTCTGCGGGCGCTCCAATGAGTCACACCCTCAGGTGGTGTCATAGTGATGGCCACAATCTCGGCTATTTTGTCCTGACCAATGGTTCGAGGCCGACCAGGTTTAGGTTGGTCCTGTAGCCCTTCTATACCGTATTCAGCATATCGCTTCTGTCAAAGACAAACTGTCTGTTCCGAGCCTAACCCCCTTTCTGAAATGGCTCTGTTATTCAGACCTTCAGCGACAGCCAATATGATATCGGCCCTGCGGACTAATTTCTGTGCCGTAGTTGGGCTCCTCTTCCATTTGAGCAACGCCTCTCTATCCTCATTGGATACTTCTATTTTCCTTGCTGTACCTGCCATACCTCAATTATCACATGGCACGAATATTATTTCAAGCTATTTCAGGGACTAGACACTAGGAAGTCAGACCTCTATTGGATATAATGGTATTATGATAATAGGATAAGGGGGTAACATGGTTACAGGATATATGGGGAAAATGCTATGGGCTGATCTGTCCCGAGGTACAACGTGTGATGAGCCGCTTAATGATGAACTTTGTCGCAGGTTTATTGGAGGTTATGGCTTGGGCGCCAAGATTATGTTTGATCGGCAGAGGGCTGGGGTGGACCCATTGGGACCTGAGAATACCCTGGGCATACTCACTGGTCCATTGACTGGTACTCCCGCCATTGGGGGTTCCAAGTACACAGTAGTGGGGAAATCGCCATTGACTTATGGTTGGGGTGATGCAAATTCAGGTGGATACTTTGGTCCTCACCTGAAGTTTGCTGGCTATGATGCCTTATTCCTTATTGGCATATCGGAGAAACCGGTATATCTATTTATCGACAACGGGAAAGCTGAGTTGCGGGGTGCAGATCATATATGGGGGAAGGACACCTTTGAAACTGAAGATGCTCTCAAGTCTGAGTTAGGCGATGACGTGGAGGTAATTTGCATTGGTCCGGCAGGAGAGAAGGTTTCTCTTATCTCTGCAGTGATGAACAACAGGGTCTGAGCAGCTGGGCGTTCGGGGTTGGGGGCGGTGATGGGCTCAAAGAAGCTCAAGGCGGTGGCAGTCAAGGGCAACATGGAAATTCCGCTTGCTGATGCTGCAAAGGCCGGTGAGCTACGGAAGCAGTACCTCCACGAGTTGAGAGGCCCCGTTAACCTGTTCAGGAAATATGGTACACCGGGCACGCTTACTGTGAGCTCAACCTCCGGTAATACCCCGACGAAGAACTGGTCTGGGACATCTGTGATCGATTTCCCCGAGTATGAGTTATTGGGTGGAAAGAAGGTGTTGGAACAGCAGGAGGGGAAATATGCCTGTTATCAGTGTCCTGTTGGCTGTGGTGGACGCATGAAAGAGGGAACCGGGAAGTATAAATACGAGGCTGGAGCTCACAAGCCCGAATATGAAACGCTTGCCATGTTCGGAAACGGTTGCCTCAACGGCGATCTTGAGTCAATAATCAAGGTGAATGACATATGCAATCGGTTCGGGCTTGATACGATCTCTACCGGGGCTACAATAGCTATGACTATCGAATGCTTTGAGAGGGGGCTCATTACAAAGGCAGATACCGACGGAATCGAGATGACTTGGGGAAACCATGAGACCATTGTCACTATGACGGGAAAATTGGCAAGAAGGGAAGGGTTTGGTGCATTGCTTGCTGATGGAACGAAGATGGTAGCGGAGAGGATCGGCAAAGGCTCTGATGAATATGCCATGAATATTCAAGGGCAGGAAGCGCCAGCACATGATCCAAAATATGGGGTTGACTGGGCCATTTGTTACAGGCTTGATCCTACCCCGGCTCGTCACACTCAGGGAGGGGAGGGATATCCTCCGGGACTCATGCCCGAATATGATCCTGATTCACCCCATAACAGGGGAGAGTTACACAAGATAGGTAGTGACTTTTCGCATGTTATGAATAGTTCCGGGGAATGTGCCTTTGCGTATGTTACTCTTCCTCATGTGGATGCATTCATTGGGTTTATAAATGCCGTTACTGGTTGGGAAGCAACCCTGGATGAATTGCTCGTTACAGGCGAGAGAGTTGCCAACATCCGTCAGGCTTTCAACATCCGTGAAGGACTGAATCCGCTTAACTTCAAAGTTCCGGGCAGGATGGTCGGGAAGCCTCCACAGATGGAGGGCCCATTAGCTGGGATAATAGTGGATGAGGAAACCCTGGACAGGGATTACCTGACTGCTATGGATTGGGACCTCGAAACGGCTAAGCCCAGCAAGAGGAAGCTGTTGGAATTAGGATTGGAGAGTGCGGCGGAACAGCTCTATTCATAGAGTATCTGGGGGCAAGAAGTAGATGTGATTCCTTCCGAAACAGGCTCCCCATTCAGGTAAGCTGTACCTATAAAGGTGCTGGGAGGTACTGGGGGAGAGAACTGGTCTCTTCTTCCTCATCTGTTCCTCCCTGCTTCAGCCCCGGCAACTCAAGAACTATTTCACCATTCAGCTTCATGCCCGTCATAAAGGGTTCCAGATCTAATATCTCGAGTTTGGTCATCCCTTCTGTATTCAGTATGAATTCTCCCTTTACTGAGATGCAGGCACCGGCCTCTATGTTCTGGTCAACAGTGACCTTGAGGTCTTCAGTGACTACCGTTGATGATAGCTCAGCGGAGAGGACTGGCTCTATCCAGTTGACGTATAATCGACCGGATCCTTCATTGCAGAGTGAGACAGTATACGAGAACCTCTGTTGATTCCCTTCATCATCCACACTGGCCAATGCAGTGGACATATAGGGGGTCCATATGGAACGGTAGTCTGGCTCCAGTGTAGCAACTTCTTCCTGGCGAATCATATTCCATTTACCATCAATAATGGCGGACGTTATCTCAAGGTTATCCACGGTAATAACTGCTGTATGCGGGGTTATCGCTTGTATGACCGGTTTCCCTGTCCTATCTCCATAACCGCCGTGTGCGCATTTGAACTCAAAGGTAAATGTCCAGCCCTGGTCTGACGTAACACCTGTGAGCTGCAAAGTTTCCTCCATACCGTCGAAGGCAAAGGTTTGACTGTTTTTCAGGAACTCCTCAGCGACCAGAGCGGGTTTTGAGGGGTATGGTGAGGGTGTTTTTACACATGCCATAGAGAACATAACTGCTACTATCAGAGCGCCGATCCCGAGGTATGTTTTCCAGTTAGCAATTCAATCCTCCTTTTTTGTTTCTCATTAAGTATAGACGTATGTAGACCGGGAAACGCTCATGCTTTATTAGTCTGCTAAACATGAAATAGCAAAAGAGAAATCCTAAATCCGAATTTCGAAGCGCTAAACAAATTCGAAATTCCAATGCTCAACTTGCCTATAACGTATGAAAGACCAGAAACCTAGCCTCTACAATGTCATTCCAGCGAAAGCCGGAATCCAGTAACTAGAGATGCTGAGTAAGATTCTGAATCGAGTTCAGGGTGAAATCTTCAGCATCTGCCTCTGGCGGATACTCGTTTGTGCACTTGAATTTTGGTCATTTGGTATTGTTTAGAAATTCGTGCTTCGGATTTCGAGCTTTGGCGATTTGTATTTTGGGCCTGCTTATTTGGATCAGGGGATCAGGCTCTGGTAGACCGGTGCAGCACATACAATCAGCATCGCTAACAGGCCCAGGGCAACTACTTTTCTGGATCCGCTCAGGGCGGTTACGTCATCAGTCGGGCCTGTGTGTGTGGTTTTTATCGCGAAAATCAGTATCAATATGCCGAAAAGCCAGTATCCGAGTGCGAATGTTACACCTGCCCCAGCGAAGGATATTACCCTGTGATATTTGCCGCCGAACAGGGCCCGCGTGATATGACCTCCGTCCAGGGTGGATACGGGAAGCAGGTTCAGCATTGTTATTATCATTCCCACCCAGCAGGCCAGAGCCAGGGGATGTAATAATAGATCACCTTTTGCCGGAATGCTGGTGACTGAATTTGATAGCCAGTTCAGGAGTAATGGTGAGGGTAAACTCATAACTCCCTCAAGCTCCTCCAGAGATACTGGGAATGACCAGGATAATCCAAGGAGAGTTAGCGGAATCAATACAATGAAGCCCGCTATTGGTCCCGCCGCACCTACATCGAAGAGAGCATTCCGGTCTGGGGGTGTGCTCTTCATTTGGATGACTGCCCCGAATGTTCCTAGGAAGAACGGCACAGGGATAAAGTACGGGAAGGTGGCATCTACTCCTCTCCTGTCAGCCATTAGCTTGTGTCCCATTTCGTGACACCCCAGGATAGTGAGGAGCCCCAGTGAGAAGGTTGCGGCTCCCTGCAGAGAGCTGCTTAGTAGTCCCTCATTTACGAGAGGAATTGAGAACTGGTAGCCGGCCCCCAGGGTGGTTCCTATGGTTGCTAACAGGAGGATAATATTCCAGTTTAACTTTCGCTGTTTTATCCTTTCACGCAACCCCATGATTTCTCTGGAATGAGTATAGCACACTTATCCTTATGCGGCGAAACGGCATGAGAGTGAGGATTCGAAGTTGTCTGTGTCCCCACAGACAATTGGGTTATTTAATCGCCGCCGCGATTTTGTCAGCTGTCTGTTTCAAGGAATCCATGTTGGCCTGTTTTGCCCCCATATCGCTTACGACAAGCGGGGGGCCATCCGCAGCACGTGGGACGAGGTGGACATGGTAGTGCATGATAATCTGATTCACTCCTTTACCATTCAGTTGGACAACGGCTACCCCTATTGGATTCAGCGCATTCTGAATAGCGTGGATTACTATCTGGGTTGCCTGATGAACTGCGATGAGGTCCTCAGCCGGAATTTCGAAAAGATTTTCTGAGTGTCTCTTAGGAATTACAAGGGTATGCCCTTCGGAGACCGGGTTTATGTCCGGAAAGGCCAGGGTGTATTCGTCTTCATAGATCTTGAAGCTGGGAATTTCCCCTTTTACTATTTTGCAGAAAGTGCATTCTTCCATCTATTTTCCTCCTATCGTATTGGAAGAGTTCCTTTTATTTCTTTGTTCCAACAATATTGGTTGTAAACGTTTTTGACCCTTCCCATACCGGCAGAACAAGCTTCTCCTGGCCTAACTGTTCTGCCACTTCCCCTGGTAAGTCAAGTGCCAAGGAGATTTGGTAGTTGAATGTAGACTTTTCCCCGTTCTGGATGTGAGATACAAACCACTCGTCCATGCGGCTGGAGTCAACGAGGGCAGTTGCGCTTATGTCCTCTCTCGAGTTTGGAAATATCACGTAGTCTGTCTCCGATTCCCCTGAGACCATTGGAATGTCATTTATATGAACTTGGGAAATAATCCTTGGTACAGGCAGCGGATATGGATTCTGATTGTTGACGGTAGCCGAGAGGAGCAATTCAGCACTGTCAGACTTTATATTGCCCCATTCCCCCGACAATGATTCAATTGCAGCTTTAAAAATTGTCTTTTCCTGACCTGTGGGCAACTCAATTTTCTTTTCGAGTGGGATAGGTGCCGCTTTTGACATGCTTCCCAATAGATTGGTTTGTATCGATGTCTTTTTCTGGGAAGGATACGCGAAGTCAGTCACTATGAGGTCAAATACCGTCTTTACATCTACGATCACCTTGCTCTGTTCATTCCGGCGCAAGTGTTCTGTCCAGAACTCAGGAATTTTGGAGTTGTCGATGTTGGCCGCTATTTTGAGGGAGGATTCTGTATTCTTCTTGATGCTTAAATCCTTGGTCTCGGCACTCCCCGTATGGATGTCATTCATAGTGACCTCGCAGAGCACTTTCTTAATGGGCAACGATATCGGATTCGGATTGTAGACATTTACGGTGGCTATGAGCTCTGTTGTTGATGATGTAACTTCTCCCCATTCGAGAGAGGTCCCTCTTATTTCTGGTTTTACGGCCTCAACCTTCTCCTTCGCAGCCTGACAGCCGGGAATACTCAGTGCAATGGCCACGATAAGCAGGGAAATCGCGAATACTGCACTTTTACTTCTGCTCATAGTTTCCCCCTGGTTTGTTTGTCATTTAATGCCCTATTTTAGCACAGCAGTGGGACTGTAACAAACTGGATTGTGTTCCGGCCCCGGAACAATCCAGTTTGTGATATTATAGTTAAGTGCATAATTCCCCATAGCAAAGGGAAGCCGGGAGAGGAATTTATCTACCCATGACTTGGTGAAGTTCAGCCTTTTGGATAGACAA
>JAGXOF010000051.1 GCA_023660035.1 Dehalococcoidia bacterium LH_S1 | reverse complement strand
CCAGGCGACCTTGCCAACGCATCGCAACATCAGGGGCCAACAATACTACTACACTACCAACCAGGGGAAAAGGATGCTTAACGAACAGACTATAGCCACTCTGAACACCCTAAAGCTCTTCGGTATGGCTAGGGCATTTGAGGAACGGCTCAACAATACCAACCACGCCGAACTTTCCCATGCCGAGTTTGTGGGATTACTGGTACAGGATGAGAAAATCTATCGGGACAATCAGCGGCTTAAGCGCTTGCTCAAGAATGCCAAGCTCTGCCAACAGGCTGCCTTGGAGGACGTTGACTATCGCCACCCTCGAGGCTTGAATAAACAGGTGATGCTAGAGTTATCAAGTAGCCCATGGATAGACACACACCGCAACGTGCTCATCACTGGCCCCACTGGTATCGGGAAATCATACTTGGCCTGTGCTCTGGGCAACTTCGCGGCTCGGTCTGGCTATACGGTGCTTTATGTGCGGGCTCCACGACTCTTCGAGACCCTTCAACAAGCCAGGGGAGATGGCTCGCACCTCAAAACCCTCACCAGACTAGCAAAAGCACAGCTGCTCATTATCGATGATTTCCTGCTTACTTCTCCTGCCGACTGGGAACGGTGGGACTTACTGGAGATTGTAGAGGACCGCTACCAGTCAGGGGCCACCGTCGTCGCTAGCCAGTGCCCCATTGGTGACTGGCACCCCAATATCGGTGACCCCACCCTAGCTGATGCCATATGTGACCGGCTGTTCCACAATGCCTACAAAATAGAACTCAGAGGTGATTCCATGCGGAGGGACGAGGCCAGCGTGGTAGAGGATCAGAAAAACGAGAAGGGAGGAAACCTTGCAGATGATATTAGTTTGAGCTAAACTGACTTAGGCTCGGTGCTGCTCCACCCCCCACAGGGCATGTCCGAATTCACCGAGAAGGTGTCCGGTTTGGAGCGGGATCAGCACCTTGAGCCTCCTCAATCGTTCCATGACCTTCTCATACCGTTCATGTCCACGCTTCTTTGTGAGGGAGTCGGATATATCTTTTAGCCCTTCCTTAAATCGGCTCTAGAATCTGGCCTTCATCGACTGCTCTTTCTGTGCCCTCGCCGTGCTCTGGCAGTAGACGGTGACCTCCCCCTCAGAGTCCAGCCGTTTTATCTCCACGGTGAAGTCCTTATCTTGTTTGACAACCCTCAAGTCTTCCTCAGGGTTATGGCCGGTGCCCATCAGATAAGTATTGGTGATGATCTTCTCGCCCAGTTGAAAGAGGGCCCCTTCCCTCCGGACAAGCCGTTCCTCTATTTCATCACGGTATTGGACCAGTCGATCAGAGGTGCGGTAAAGGGCGTTAGAGGCCGCTGTCAAGATATCAATAAACCTATGGGGGACTACATCTAGCAACCAGTTTCAAGCTCCCCTCATCTCCGAAGCTGAGACCATCAAAAATCGCCCTTTCCCAGAGGGGTTTGTGGTAAACTTGGGTTAGTTTGCCGTCGTTCATGATCAGCTGCATGGTTCAATCATAAATGAAGAAACCTCACTATTTCAGCTCCATTTTCCTTTGGAAATCGAGACACTCTCCAGGTCCATTTTGTATTGGAAGAGAGTAGCCCTTGACAATCCTCAAAGGAAGAGTTAAAGTTATAATGTTGCTTTTTGGGTTCGGGATGAGCAATTCCAATGTGACACCGGCAGGAGCCGGGATGGCTTAAGGAAATACCGGCCCTTATATAGTACCAATGAACTTTCCTCACTGAGATATCACGGGTTGTAGTTTGCCATGCAAATTTTCCTCGATACAGCTAATATTGAAGAAATACGTAAAGCGGCTAAATTGGGCATAATCCGGGGTGTGACCACTAATCCATCGCTGGTAGCTAAAGAGGGCTCATCTGACCTAAAAGGGGTAATACAGGAAATAGCGTCAATCGTTGATGGCCCTATTTCAGCCGAGGTACTGAGCCAAACCCCAGAGGAGATGATAAAGGAGGCAGAGGAGATATCTTCGTGGTCTCCCAGTATAGCGGTTAAGATACCCGTTTCCGCTGCCGGATTGGAAGCTACATCCGCTCTTTCTCCAAAGGGCATAAAAGTGAACATGACGTTATGCTTCTCTGTCAACCAGGCGATATTGGCAGCAGCCGCAGGAGCAGCTTTCGTAAGCCCATTTGTCGGGCGCCTCGATGACATAGGCCATAACGGGATGGAAATAGTTTCCGACATCGTCGAAGTACTCAAAACATATCAGTATCCCACAAGAGTAATTGCAGCGAGCATACGCCATCCATTACACTGCGTCCTCGCTGCCAAAGCTGGAGCTCATATCGCTACGGTGCCATATAAAGTGTTAATCCAGATGATAGAACATCCACTGACTGAGAAGGGAATATCTCGCTTTGCTGCGGACTGGCAGCAGGTTGGCCATGGTTAGATCAGTTTATTGAATTCCTCGAGTTTATTGAATTGAACGAGTTCTCCGTCATTCCATCGATCCTTGTCAAGTACTTCATGAACTCAAAAAGGGTTTCATAAATTTTGGATGTAGTGGTCACCAGGAACTACACACCTGACTGAAGCACAAACTGAATGTGGGGGTAACCTATGAATTATGCCGACCTAGAAAATAAACCTCGTGAAGAACTCATGGATATGACCAAGGATTTAGGACTCTCCGGCTGTTCTGGTTTGCGGAAAGAGGAGCTTGTGCTTCGCTTGCTGCAGTCCTACACAGAACAACAAGGGCACTCCTTCCGCGGAGGTATTCTGGAGATAGTATCGGACGGGTACGGATTCCTTCGCCAGAATAGCCTTAGCACCAGGACCGAGAGTGATATATACATCTCTCAATCTCAGATTCGCCGCTTCATGTTGCGCAATGGCGATCTCGTAACTGGCCAAGTACGGCCACCAAAGAACGGAGAGCGGTATTCCGGCCTTCTGCGAGTAGAAGCAGTTAATGGGCTCGATCCCGAAACAGCTAAAGCACGCCCTCATTTCGATGAGTTGATACCAGTGTTTCCTCAAGAGCTCATTGACCTTGAGTTCGATCCCAAAAACCTCTCCACCAGATTGCTCAACGTAATTTCCCCTATCGGACGAGGGCAGCGGGGACTGGTCGTATCTCCTCCGAAAGCCGGCAAAACATTTCTTTTGAAGAACATCGCGACTGCCACGCTTAATCACTACTCTGACATTCACCTTATCGTATGCCTCACGGGAGAGCGCCCGGAGGAAGTCACCGATTGGAAGAAATCAGTGGACGCAGAGGTCGTAAGTTCTACATTTGACGAGCCAGTCGAAGAGCACGCCCGGGTGGCAGAAGTGGCTATGGAGCGGGCCAAACGCCTGGTGGAACTGGGACAAGACGTAATGATTCTTCTTGATTCACTAACCAGGCTTACCAGGGCATATAATCTCGGTATGCCTTCGAGCGGCCGCACGCTCACTGGCGGAGTTGATACAGGAGCCTTGTACCCTCCAAAACGCTTCTTCGGTGCTGCCAGAAATACGGAGAAAAAAGGCAGCCTGACTGTGATAGCTACATGCCTTATCGACACGGGCAGCCGCATGGACGACGTCATCTATGAGGAATTCAAGGGTACAGGCAATATGGAACTCCACCTTGACCGAAAGCTCGCCGACCGCCGTATATTCCCGTCTATCGATATCCAGCCTAGCGGTACCCGGCATGAGGAGCTTTTGCTCGATGAAAATACTCTGAAACAGGTCTGGTTGCTCCGACGCATGATGAATATGATCTCGTACAATGCCTCTGATACCAGCGAGGCCTCACAACGTATCGTTGACTACCTATCAAAAACCAAAACCAATAAAGAATTCCTGACTTCACTCTCCAACTCTAAGGAAATGTAAGACAGGAAGGCTCACTGATGCGCGTATCCAAGCTTTTTGCTAAAACCCTTCGCACCGCTCCCGCGGATGCGGATACAATAAGTCACCAGCTTTTGACCAAAGCCGGGATGATCCACCAGACAGCCACCGGACTGTATTCATATCTCCCATTGGGGTGGCGTGTGCTGAAGAAAATCAAGGGGATTGTGAGAGAGGAAATGGATGCTGCCGGAGGACAAGAGCTGATGATGCCGATTATGCAGCCGTTTGAGATATGGAAGGAAACAGGAAGAGCTGCCTCCTTTGGCAAGTCTCTTTTCACATTAAACGACCGAAGGGAACGCAAGCTCTGCCTAGGCCCGACACATGAGGAAGTTATCACCAATCTCGCCAAGTCTTATGTGCAGAGCTACCGTGACCTGCCCGCAATGCCCTACCAGATTCAGGCGAAATTCCGCGACGAGCTTCGTCCTAGAGGAGGGCTCCTCCGCGTTCGGGAGTTCCTCATGAAGGACATGTACAGCATGGATCTCAATGAGGAAGGACTTGACCGCAGCTATCAGAAAATGGTTAGTGCATATAAGAATATCTTCAACCGCTGCGGCTTGCCCATAATTATGGTCGAAGCGGATAGCGGAGCCATCGGCGGGAAGGAATCCCACGAATTCATATCACTGACGGAAAGCGGCGAGGATGAGGTCCTTCTTTGCCCCAAGTGTGATTATGCGGTCAACGCGGAACGTGCTAACTTCACCAAACCAGGTACCGATGAGAAGGACCTATTGCCTTTAGAGGAAGTCTCCACGCCCGGGGCAAAGACAATCGAAGAAGTAGCGGGGTTCATCGGAGTTCCAGCAAGCCAAACTCTCAAAGCCGTTTTCTATGCTGCGGACGGCGAAGTTGTCTTCGTTATCATACGAGGGGATCTAGAAGTAAACGAAGTTAAGCTTAAGAACACCCTTAAATGCGCTGAACTCCGCCTGGCCACCGAGGAAGAAGTAGCTGGAGCCGGACTGGTAGCAGGCTCAGCTTCGCCCATAGGAATTAACGGTATAAAAGTTGTAGCTGACGACTCTATAACCCTGGGGGCAAACTTCGTTGTAGGAGCAAATAAAGCAGACGCCCACATTAAGAATGCCAATTATCCACGGGATTTCAAAGCCGATATAATAACCGATATCGCCCTTGCGAAAGCAGGGTACAGCTGCCCGAAGTGCGGAGGAGAATTAATATCCAGACCCGGCATCGAGGCAGGGCACACCTTCAGATTGGGAACGATATTTAGCGAGAAGCTGGGGGCACTCTACCTTGATCAAGATGGGACCCAGAAACCTATTATTATGGGCTGCTACGGAATAGGACTGGGAAGGCTGCTTGCCGCTGTAGTCGAACTGAACCATGACGATAAGGGGATTATCTGGCCCACAGCCATTGCTCCCTACCAGGTTTATATGTGTGTATTGAGCCCCGACAAAAGCGAAGTATCGGATGCTGCAGGCAAACTCTACTCCACGCTCATCCAAGCAGGATTTGAGGTATTACTCGACGATAGGGACGAGTCGCCAGGAGTCAAGTTCAACGATGCAGACCTGTTGGGCATCCCCATAAGGATAGTGGTCAGCCCTCGCACACTTAAGCAGAACAAAGTGGAAGTAAAATCACGTGCTCAGCAAGAAAGCCAAACAGTATCCTCTGAAGAACTTCAGAGCACCATCAGCCAATTCGGTACACCTAGATAACTTCTTACCAAGATCGACGCTTCTTGCGCCAAAAAAGGGCTATTGCCAGAATAGCGACAGCCAAACCAATAACGGTTCGAACAAGCTTAACTTTTCCCGATGTGAAATCCTTTTCTGCTTGTTCCCCCCTCTTGGTCCCTAAACTCCTTTAGGCGTTAATAGCTTCCTCTTGTGTAAGTTATCCTCCGTCGCTCTCGCCAAGCCCAGAAATACGCACCTCCAAGCATAACAAGTACAATAAAGGCCGCTATCTCGCTTGGATGCAACCATGAATATGGCCTGCTATTAACTGGTTCTTGTGCCTCCGCCGGTAAAGAGGATTCCCCCTCGACATTGGTAGGTGTCTCCTCCGGCAAGCCAGCGATCCCTGTAGACCCTTGAGAATCCCCTGGATTTGGGGGGCTTGCCTCTTTCAAGCCCGACGATCCAGAGACAGACCCCGAGACTTCCTCATCGTTTGATGACGCCGGGGTTTGTTCTGATGAGACCGTTTGCTCACTCGTAGTTGTAGAAGACTGCGAGGTCACCTGAGGCTCAGCCTGTGTGTAGAATGCCCCACTAAAATCAGCTGCCAGCAGGACTACGAACACTATCATAACCGCCGCTGCAGCCACACGTAACCCATTTATACTCCGCACGCTCAAGGGATCCCGAACCCAACCTCTCCACACCTCAGGAAGCGCAAACTGACGCGGCACATTCTCCGATGGCATCCACTGGAGCAGTTCCCTGGTGGCATCCATCGATTCCAGTTCAGAGCGACACTGTTCGCACCTTTCTATGTGGTACCGAACCGCATCTTCTTCCACATGGTCCAGACGCCCATCCAGTAAAAGAGAGAACTTTTCCCGAGCCTTTTCACATTCGCTTTTGTGTCCACGACCAAACATTTTTCCCCCTCTATTTATTTAGACGAAATTCAGGGGGTAAAAGTTCCTTCCTC
>JAGXOF010000050.1 GCA_023660035.1 Dehalococcoidia bacterium LH_S1 | reverse complement strand
TAGTCATTCTCCGACAGAAAAGGTTTTTAGACAGCCTGTTTTTTGACATTCAAAAGTAAGGAGGGGTCATCATGGATTCATTGAAAGAAGTTGAGGTAAATAGCGGGAGGGATGCACTGGCATTGTTAAGCCGTATGATTTATAAAAAGTATGGTGATGAGGTTCTGCCTCTTATAGGAGAGGTGTGCCGCAGGTTGGGAAGGGCTATGGGAAACCAGATGAGAACAAATTTGGATTCCTTTGACCTCAAGAGTGTTGGCAGCGCCTTTTTGGAAGGCGCTAAACGGGGTAAAACTCCAGTAACACTACTCGAACTCACAGAAAAAAGGTTTAGATGCAAAAGCGAACGGTGTGCATTAGGCTTGGCCGGTGCCGGTCGTCCGTTATGTGAAGCCATGATGAACATGGATATTGGTCTGTTTGAAGCGGCTACAGGGGAAGAAATTGACCTCTTTATCTTGAAGTCGGTGGCAGCCGGTGATGAATGCTGTGATGTAATGTTTGCTTTAAAGGAGTAGTAACTATTCAGGTAGGCACAGAGCAGAACTACACAGGTTCAAAGGTTCAAGGTTTAACGGTGAACGGGTTTTTTCCTACTATGTATCTTTGCCACTTTGTGCCTGAGTAGTTACAAGGGCTAATACCAAAAGGAGGTGCTTTATGTCATTGGTTATCTATGAGAAGAAGGATAAGATCGCTTATATTACCCTGAATCGTCCTGAGAAGTTGAACGCCCTCAATCCTGGACTTGTCGATGAGTTAGCGAAGACCTGGGTGGATTTCAGGGACGATGATGACGTGTGGGTGGGTGTCCTCACAGGTGCTGGGAAGGCATTTTGCGCCGGGGTTGATATCGCATCGGACGTAGAAATGTTGGAGGCGATGAAGGGCAATCCTCCGTCAAGGGTGATTTCTTGGGAGAAAGAGGCGCCTGTTTGGCGTGCATCTCCTGGAAGTTATGACGTCTCGAAACCCATTATTGCGGCCATCAACGGATATTGTCTTGGTGGAGGCTTGTGGCTGGCATTGGAAAGTGATATAAGGATTGCCGTTGAGAGCGCTCAATTTGGGGTGCCGGAGCCGAGGTTGGGCATGCCAGCAACCTTTACTCCGCTTCTTCAGCGCTATATCCCCCGAGGGGTTGCCCATGAAATGCTCCTGACCACAGATGAAATCAGCGCTCAGAGGGCCTACGAGGTGGAACTGGTGACTCGGATAATTTCCGCTGAGCAACTTCTCCCTACGGCAACTGAGATGGCTGAGAGGATCTGTCAAAATAGTCCTCTCGCAATAAGGGCAGTAAAAGAGCTGATCCGGAGAGGCGAGGATATGAGCCGTCCTGATGCCATGTCTCTAACAGACCATGTAACTCATAGCCTGATGCGCACTGAGGACATAATGGAGGGTTTTAAAGCCTTTACGGAGAAGAGGCCACCTACCTGGAAAGGGAGATAGCGCTTATTTTTGTAACTATTCAGGTAGTTAGGTTGAAGGTGGAAGGTTTTTAGGGATAAATTACCGTTGAAAAGGAGGCTCTACGAAAAACAGGATTACCGAGATACTTGGTTCTCAATATCCCATTATCTTAGGAGCAATGCGTTTTATTACCCTTGCGAAAATGGCGACAGCCATGTCCAATGCAGGGGGTTTTGGTTTAATAGCTGCCTCAGGGATGAAGGCAGAACCTTTGAGAAAACAGATCAGGAATGCCCGTGAATTGACGGACAACCCCATCGGTATAAATATCCCTGTCTACAGACCCAATGCCTTTGAGGCCCTGGAGATAGCTATTGAAGAGGGGATAAAGACGATCACTACGTCGGCCGGTGATGCAGGTAAACTCATAAAGAGGATTAAAGAGGCAGGAATTAAGGTGTTGCACATGGTCCCTACAGTAGAGATGGCGAAGAAGGCAGAGGATGCAGGGGTAGATGCCGTTATTGCCGTGGGGACAGAGGCAGGCGGCCATGTGGGCCGGGATGAAGTGAATACACTGACACTCATTCCCCAGGTAGTAGACGCGGTCAAGATACCGGTGGTTGCAGCAGGTGGTATAGGTGATGCACGGGGTTGGGTGGCGGTGCACGCCCTTGGCGCTGAGGGGATACAGATGGGTACCCGTTTCCTTGCCACAGATGAGTGCCCTGTCCCTGAGGTATATAAACAGGCAATTTTAGCTGCCAGCGACAATAGTACAATGATTGCGGCTAGAAAGGGTTTCCCTCTCAGAGCCTTGAGGAATAAGGCTGTTATGGCGATTCGTGAAATGGAGGAAAAAGGTGCCAACCAAGAGGAAATCAACGCCTTTGTGGACAAACTGGGCAGTAAGCATGAAACCGATCCGGATTATATGCTTATGCTTGCGGGGCAGGTTGCAGGAGTGACAAAGGAGATTACCACTATTGAGGAACTTATTAAGCGGATGGTTGAAGAGGCAAATAAGCTGCCTTTAGAGCTGGCTGGAGAGTTTGAATAGGAGTGACTACTTAGGTAGGCACAGAGCACTAAAGGCACAAAGTAGGAAAAATAACGAAACGACCACTCTGCTTTGTGCCTGAGTAGTTACAAGTAAGATACAGGAGGAATAGATGATGGAATGGGAATTTGTATTGTTTGAAAAAGAGGATGGTATCGGCACAATTACCTTAAATAGACCTGAAAAATACAACGCCCTGGGCGGCAATATGCGACAGGAGATATTGGCAGCCCTTGAACTCGCCTGCTCTGATGTAGATGTACGTGTGATAGTGATCACAGGGGCAGGAAAGGCGTTTTGCGTAGGAGGCGATATAGATGAATTTGTTTCTGGAACTACAAAGTCCCTTTCAAATATCGCTACCAGTGAACGGCCTGCCATGAGTAAGATCGTCCTCTTAATCAATTCTATTGAGAAGCCTGTCATTGCCGCTGTAAATGGGGTAGCGGCAGGCGGTGGGTGCAACCTTGCCCTATCGTGTGACATCCGTATTGCGAGTGAGCGTGCCAGATTTTCTCAGGCATTTGTCAAACGAGGGGTGCATCCTGATTGGGGAGGTATCTGGTTTTTGCCAAGGCTGGTTGGCTATGCCAAGGCGGCAGAATTGATTTTTACGGGAGACGTGATAGATGCTGAAGAAGCGCTTAGAATCGGCATTGTCAATAAAGTGGTGCCCCAAGATAATTTCACTCACGCAACAAAAGAGCTGGCCCAGAAAATGGCAAAGAATGCCCCAATACCAATAGCCCTGGCAAAGAGAGGTCTCCAGAATTTTTATAATATGGATATATCACAAGCCGTTGATTACGAAGTGATGACCATGGGGATATGCTGGAATACTGAGGATCGAGTTGAGGGCATGAAGGCGTTTATGGAGAAACGTGAGCCAATTTTCAAAGGGAGATAGTTAGAGGAGGAGGAAGATGGCAATTAGGGGACCACTAACCGGTATTAGAGTTCTGACGCACTAGGAACTTGCTTTTGACGTCCCAACGTATAACAAGATTCGAATTGTGCGTAAAGTGATTTTCACCACTTGATATGGTGTGCAGCCCGAAAGATGGGATTTGACAGGAATGGAAAGATGAGAAAATTGATTGTTATTAGCACGTCAAGTGTCCGGTCATTTTGACACATGAAATACCGGTCGGTTAATATAATATAGGGTAATTGCCAACCATTATGCCGCCTTTCTTTTGATCGTTTTGTTGCCTGCCCCTTCGCATTATAGGTTCCCACTAAACAAGGCCCTTTCCAGTGTCAGGTTCTGCCGATCCACCTTGCCTCCGGCATGGGTGTATGAAAGGCCCATCTGGCCCGGTCGGAGTATAATGACATGCATATCCCATATACCGAGATCACGTGCCAGAGACCGGACATGATTGCCCCAGTAGTTTCTTTCCGCCATAACTCGCATACCAAGATTTTGCTGGTAGCATCATCGTAAAGGGCGATCAATGTCTGTTTCTCCCCAAAAACCAGACAACCAAGCATGATCGCTGCCGTCAATATGCACCAGTTCCCCGAAGCAGGGATGAGGTTCCTCCGTTTGCGATGCTGGCCACGGCTTTTACGTCTAGCCACCAGGCCGGCTTCGGCCGAGGCCTTATAACCTTAATATCCGCTCCACCTCTTTATATGGCGCCCGCTTTGGGAAAGGCTGCTGCCTGCGACGAGAAATAAACCATCATACTTGCTCTTTATAACATAATTTTCCACCGCCTCATAGACCGCTTGAATGCCAATAATCTTAGCTGCTTTGATCTAAGTAATTTCACCACTTATGGCCTAAAATAATTTCTTAATTTTCATTGCCCGCCTCATTGGGGTATCACAATAAACCCTCGGCATATCTTCTTTATCTTTTTTGCCGATTCATACTCCATACCGCTGTGACCGGACAAATCATGTATTATCAAAACCGGAGACATTTTATGTGCTTACAACAATAGCAGCTTTTATTCTTGCTGAAATGGTTCATAACCGTTATTTTTGAACTTGCGATTATCGGACGCAGATTTATTTGTTTAAGACTGGGTTTGGTTTTAATTTTCCCCTGCAGGGATTGGCGAGCATATTTTTCTGATCGCAATGCAAACTCGTGGACAAAGAATTCAGTGTCTTGATTGGTTAGATAAACTAAAGAACAATAAATCAAAGGAGGAAGCAATGCTGAAACTTGGAGAAAAAGGGGCCATCATTCAAAGAGACAAACAAACTTATGCGGTGGCCCTCCAATTCCCTGCGGGGTGGTCACACCGGCACTACTGCGCAAAATTGCCGATATTTCGGAAAAATACAACGCCCAGGCCTTGAAGATCACCGGTGCCACTCGGATTTCCATTGTGGGCATAAAAGAAGAAGACATCGATGATATCTGGAGGGAACTGGGCATGGATCCCGGGGCGGCTGTGGGGCTTTGTGTGCGCAGTGTCCGTTCCTGCCCGGGGACAACCTTTTGCATAATGGGTCAGCAGGATGCCCTGGGAATGGGCATGAAGCTCGACGAACAATACCATGGCATGGAGCTTCCCGGAAAATTGAAAATGGCTGTTTCCGGATGCAATATCAACTGTTCTGAGTCCTGGGTCCGGGATGTGGGATTATTCGGCAAGTCCAAAGGATGGACCCTGGTCATTGGCGGCAATGTGGGTGTTGTTCCCCGGATCGCCCAGGAACTGGAAAAAGATTTGAGCGATGAACAAGCATTTGAAAAAATCAGCCAGGTGATCGACTACTACAAGCAGAACGCCAAAAAAGAAGAGCGCCTGGGGAAAATGATCGACCGGCTCGGGTTTTATGAGGTGAAATCCGCATTGGCATAAGGCTTCGCATGGCGTTTTGATAAAACGGTTTTTCAGGCAAACCGGTCATCGGATTTCTGGTTCTGCACCCGGCCTCTGGCTTTTTCCATCCATCCGGTGCGGGTGTTTGCAGGGCAGTCAAACTCAGGGGAAAAGGGGTTGATGTCGAGCAATGGCGTGCCGTCGAGAATGTCAACGCCCCGGATTTCAAGATCTGGGCCCTTTGTCAATAAAAGGAGTCACCGTCAGGTCACCGTCAGGTCATAACTCGAGAGCCGGTGGAAGTGGTAGAGCAGAATGATGTGGGAAAATCCCTCAAGATCATGCAGGGCGATTTCATACTCGGCCAGCAACCGAAGTCGGCCTGTAACATCTTTTGCGCCGGCCGGCTGGATGGACATATTCTCAGGAGTGGTAAACGGGCTATAAATGGTACCGATGGGGGCTAGGAAATCATCAAACCGGGTCTTCTCCTCGTCTTTTTGTTTCAGATCTCAAAGGCAATCCCCCTGCTGCGGAGTTTTTAGATAAAGGGATAATACAAGGGTTGAATCAACTCCTTGGGGCCAAGGCCATCGTGGTGCATCATCCAAAAATGCTAAGAAGGGCCCGTTGTTGCTTGAGGATCAACTGACAAAAAGGTAAGTACCTGGAACAGGTGTTCGAACTCATCAATGCCTCCATAGAAATGTCGTGAGTGCCTCGAAAGAATGCCTAATGAACAATGATAGATTGTGAGAGCGAAGCGAACCACGATTTAATGAATGATGCGGTGCCGGCATTGATGGAACCGATTCTGACCTCCCGTGCGATGCGGAAGCACTTGGCCCGGCTGATCCAGAAGATTTATCATGTAGATTCGTTGCTGTCTCCCAAACGGCAATCATGCGCAAACAAGCGAACTAATTTATGATGACGAATATACGCAAATTCCCTTTGATGATGCGTGGGTGCAATAAGATAAAAACGGACATCCTGGCATAAACCCGATAAGTGTCCCCGAACATCGTACAAAATTGGACTTATTGTTCCTGTTTTCGAATAAACAGCATAATTTTTTTCAATCTTTCCAATCGGGTCAGATGCCATTTTATCTGTTCTTTTGACGGCATGCAATATCAAGTGGCTTAAATAACTTCGCACACAATTCGAATATTGTTATACATTGTGTAATTATAGTAAGAGTCTTTTCTAATCCAGAAACGGGCCTGGGAGGGGTAGTAATAACCCTTTCTTTTTGCTACTTTTTCTTTGTGAAT
>JAGXOF010000004.1 GCA_023660035.1 Dehalococcoidia bacterium LH_S1 | reverse complement strand
TACCAGTTTACAATCTCTTAAGCAAGGAGCATTACTTATTGAGCACTACCAAAGTTTGTTGGGTTTGTTGAGTGGATAGAGTTCCTTGCATTGAATTGGTGGGGAGATGAGAGAGAACTCTCCAAACGCAACAAACTCAAGGAACTCAATAAACGCAAAAAAAGAAGTGAGCCGGCGGAAGTAGCTCAGGGGTAGAGCGTCTCCCTCCCAAGGAGAAGGTCGCGGGTTCGAATCCCGTCTTCCGCTCCAGTGAAGCTGAACCAGCCTTGAGCCAAGGGGCCCGGTGCGGTGACAGAGTTGGTTTCTGATAATATCCTTGTAACAAGACTGCCGCTCAGAGAAGCGGCAAGAGGGTACATCATTAGCCTGAGGGCGTCCCGGTACTCGCCACGCTATATCGGCTCCGTGGAGATGTGCCTTCGTTTCCTCGCCGACTACGCGGAGGCGCAGGGCTGGCTCCCCGTCAGCGAGATCACTGCCACCCACCTTGAGGAATACCTGGTTTATTTACAGGAACGCCCACGCTGGGTGGGAAAGGCAGACCATCAGCAAAAGCCACTATCCGCCAGCGGTGTGGAAACCCACTACAGCATCAGAACGTTCTTCACCTGGCTCTAGGCTATTGGAAGCCATACCACCGTCAGGGTCATTCTCAGCTACAATGCCCAGCCTTGCCCATCTTGCCCGTTTCAGAACTGGGATAAGTTCCATTATACCATCCCTGTGAATAAGGACTTCTCCATCATCCTGAGCAAGGTCAAAGCTATTCACCGCCAGCGTATAGCTAACCGAAGCCACAAGGGTCAATTGTCCGTCCTTTATCTCGAACTTGACGCAATTCAACACGGGTCTAGCATCATCCCTTGAGGTAAAAGGCAATACCCTTGACAGGGCTTCGGCCAACTCTGGCCCCCAAGGTTAGGGCAAACGGCGTTGCGTGGTAACACCCTAACACCGCAATAGGTGATAGGTATTTTATCGGTAACCCACGCCATCAGGTAGAAAGGCCTCATAGCTTCCACAAACTACCCTAACGCCCTTTGTGGTGGTATGCTCACCGCTATCACCACCACCGACGGGAACCATCTTAACGACGTTCCCCGTCAAAGCTCTGAGGTAACCGTGTAAGCCTTTGTGCTCCAGGGTAACGCCGTCATTAAACAGCATTACACGCCTGGCCACCACCCTTCCAAGGACATTGACCAAAATGTTCTTATGTGCCACAAAGCTATCACCCCTCTGCTTAATGCAATTTCCTCTTTTGGTATCTCCTGTGGGGTGGTGAACTCAACCTCTATCCGCCCCTCCGCCGTTACCCTTACCTCTGCTCCAAGCGCCTCTAACACAAACCTCCGGCCCGCGAATTCCGTGGACGCCAACCGCTCCTCCAGCTGCTCACGCAACTGGGACAGCCCTGCCAGCGAAGAAGCAGAGTGGCCGAGGTCTTCCATTTGGGCTGTTACTTCCCTCTGGCGCTCATCTATGTGAGCACTTTCAGTGTGTATCCTGGTGAGAGCACGCTGAAAAGCTTCCTCGGAGATTTCTTCCGTGTGCTGGCTACGGTCAAGCAGAAGCTGAACCTCAGCATTTGCGTTGCTGTTCTTTCGCTGGTCCAGACTACGGTTTTCCCTTTCCAGGTTGGCCATGCTTTCGCTGATCGCTTGCTCTGAACGCCCCAATTCGTTCTCCAACACGGCCTGGCTCGTTAGAAGCTCCTTTCCCCGTTCTTCAACGATTTTCTCTAGCCACGGTCCGTTGATGTATGGGTGGGGGTGGTCCTTCCCGTGAAAGCCGTTGTCTGGATATTCATATGACCAGAGCCCATCCCGGATGTACCTGCAGGCATATGTGCGACCGTCCACTTCGTATTTAATCCATCCCCGGAGGAGAAAGTCGTGCTTGGCGTTGCGGCGGGAATTGAGCCGGTTCTGCTCGAGCCGGCGGTTTATCCATGCCTGCTCGGCGCGGCTGTACACGGGGCTCCTGACCTCTATGTTGGCCAGAGATATCCCCTGGGCGCGCTTCGAAGAAGTTTTCCCGTAGGTTCGCTGCCCACTGCGCTTGCCCTTGCGGGTCTGTGGCTCAATGGACTACCGCCTCAGGGCTGTGTATTCGCCGCAGTTGACCGAGTCCACCAATATTCCCCAGATGGTAGGCTGCGGCCACCATCCCAGACCTTTAGGGCTGGGGATCGTACGTTCATGGAGTTCTCTCTTTATCCCGTGAATGGTGCCGCCCTCAAGGTAGAGCCTCACTATGGTACGCCTGTTTTCCCACTGAGGTATGGGAAGCAATTCCGTACGTGTATCGCTCCAGTGGTACCCATAAGGCGGCTGGCAGGTAGTGGGTAATCCCAGGCGCTTAGCCCTGTCGTGAAGTTTCCCCTTGGACCCTTCCTGGGCGTAAAGGACCTGGCCTTCCTTGCCATATGCTTGTACATACTCCAGGAGCTTGCCCTCACGGCCCTCGATAAGGGGGGAGTTCTTCGATAAGACCGTGACGTTGTTGCGCTGGCACAAGTCTAGCATGAAGACCTTGTGGGCCGGCCTACCACTTAGCCAGTCGGTATGCCAAATGCCAATCGCGTCAATCTCTTTGTTCCTGACCCAGGACAAGGGGGCCTGCATTTCTGGGCAATCTAGCGTGGCCAAGCTTGTCCAATAGCCCTTAAGCACCCGGTCGTCCGGAACCCCATAGCCCTGGGACTCCAGCCACCCTTTGACATCAGCAACCTGGTAGTCCAGGGATTGTTGCTCCTCGGTGCTCACCCTCACCCAAATAGCGGCACTTTTTGTGTCGCTCATTTCCTGACCTCCTGAAAATTTTTCGCTGGAGACGGCACGGCCATCACTTGGTATAATCATTGGTCATCGCCTCCCGTGACTATTGCCATCCACAGAGCCTCCCACATTGCGCTGCGTTCGCCTTGCCGGATCTGCAAAGTAGGTTCTTACATCCTAAGCCACTGTATCGCTTCTTGGAGCCGGGCACTAACCCACTCCCCGTACTCGCAGTCCAGCATTCGGTGCACTTCGCTTAAGGCCGCATTGTTTGCCCTCAACTGTACGGTTCCCCATGGCCACAGCGGCTGTGGCATACACAACCTCGGAGTAGCTACAGGGAAGCCTCCCCTCAGCATCGAGCTTGGTTACTGCGGAGACTATACGCCTTAAACTTCGAGCCAGTGGCACACACCGGTGCGTCTCCACGTATTGTTCGACTTGAGTTCGCCCCATGTCGGTAAGAAACATCTCCGGAAGTTGGGGTACCGAGTGGCAACCCGCAGCTGAGTTAATCCCGTTTGCCTCGGACCATCTCAGCAACAGCCACTCCGGCATCTGCTGCACTAAGGTATTCGCTTGCTTTTTTGCGTAGCCCTGTACCGGGGCAGCCTCCAGCACGTTCTGTAGAGCTACCCTCAGCCAATCTACAGGCTGCCGATTAGTCGTGTTCCCCATGGTTAACCCCCTTAACTTCTCCCGTTGTCTCCCCACTACCCCCACTGAATTTCTGGTGTTGCGCTTCCACAAGAACATTGGTGATGAAGTCCTCTTGGATGTTGCATCTGCGGGCCAGGTCGAATATCGTATCTTGGAAAAGCCCGTTTAGCCGCCATGTCTGCTGGGCATCAGCCAGCATTCCCGCCATCGAACTCTGAACCTGCTCAAGGGGTGCATTCGATTCCGCCAGGGCAAGGCATGATTCACAGCCGCTGGCCATCCGTATCACACCCCGCACAATATCCTGAAGCAGCACCCCTCGACGGGCGTAAAACCTCTTGGCCCTCTCCAGGTCGTCAGGATCAACCTTAAGGCTGTATGCTACGAGATCTGCCATTAACCACCTCCCAGTTAGTTTACCTCTAGTTTACTAAGACCATGACCTGTTGTCACGCCCTATATCTTCTTAGCTTCACTATTGCCAGCAGGCTCTCAAGGGGAGGTCATCTACGGCCTCACTGGGGCAGTGCATTCCGTTATAACCGGAGCACTCATACCAGCAAATTGACTTAGTCAGATGTACCAGTTATACTAAGTTGCATTAAGCTGCATTAAGCTGCATAATGTGGTATACTTAAGCCATTATGAAGGGAGACAAAATACAGATAAATGATCCTGAACTTGTAGAGGAATTGTTGAAAAGGGAGGTGGACTTCAGTGTTTGGAAAAAGATCGGGGTCTTGAACGCTTTGGCAAACTGCAAGACATCTTTTGAGCAAGCAGCGAGGCTGTTCGATATGCCTCATTCTACAGCTTATGAGTGGATAAGAAAGTGGAACAAAGACGGATATGATGGGCTGCTATTCAAGCATAACTCAGAAAGAGGCAGGCCATCAAAGCTTAGTGATGAGAACGTGAGATGTATGGAGGAGCTACTTAAGGAGAAGGACTATTGGCAAACCTCAGAGGTAGTGGAACTTATAGCAGAGAGATTTGGTGTGAGATTATCTCACCACCAGGTACGGAGGATTCTGAGAGGCAAGCTCAGGATGAATTTCTCCAAGCCATATCCGAAGGATTACATAAGACCGGATAATGCAGAGGAGTTACTGGGTAAGCAATTGGAGTTAAGTTCCAAATATTTGATGGAGGCGAAAGGCTACTGGTTTGAGGAGATAGCCCTTGGGTTTGCAGATGAGAGTGCACCACAACTCACAGCCAACACGGTAAGGGTATGGAGCTTTGGCAAACCGGAGATGAAGAAAAACACGCAGAAGATGAAGGCTAACACAGTGGGCTTTTACGCCTTAAGGGGCACGAGTGTTCGAGAGTTTGCAGCCGATTCAAAAACAGAGAGCTTTGTAGGGTTTCTCATTCTCTACTCACAAGGCCAGGAGAGTGCGAGAGGAAGCAGAAGGCATGGGGATATATCTGACGTATCTGCCGCCATATTCCCCAGATCTCAATCCAATAGAGTTTATCTGGAAGAGCATAAAGAGGGTCGTTTCTGTAAGTTTTGTAAAACATCTGGATAATCTCAAGCAAATAGTAGGACATACGTTTGATTGTCTATCCCAAAGGCTGAACTTCGCCAAGTCATGGGTAGATAAATTCCTCTCCCGGCTTCCCTTTGCTATGGAGGATTATGCACTTAACTATAATAAGGGTTTATTATAGAGACCAGCATAACAAGATCTATGGAAAAGTGTATATTATTTACGGATAAGTTCTTAGTTCTCCCCAGACAATCGATGTTGAAGCCGGTAAAAACGAATGGTTCGACCTTACAGTGGAGAGGGAAATAGATGAAAACCTCGATTGTTCCCTTTCAGTGCGTAGAGTGAAGGACATCGGAAGCATGAATCAGATATCCTTTCCCGAGGGAAGGCACATTAGAAACCTGGATCCTCTGAGCTTTGTTATGTATCAATTGGCAGAGAAAGCAAGCATCCTTGTACAAACGACTGCTGATGTTCCACCAGGGTCGTATATCCTGTATGTCCATCTTGAATTCGGGGGTGTAAACGTGAGGGACCAATGGATTACTATTAATGTCACTCAGGTCACAGGAGATGAGGAAAGTCCCTATAAACATGAGTGATACAGGGAGAAGAAGGAAATGGTAGGTCTTGCTCTTTTATGAAGCCAACTGCCGCTATTATTTATCTAAGGGCCCAAGACAGGATAGAATGGTCATAACTGATCCTGATTTCCCCCAATTCATGTACCAGATGTAACGAGATAGTTGTTCTTTTCTCTTTCCTCAGACTTCATGCAAACTCCCTAGGTACGAGATCGCCTGCGCTGCTGCTGTGATATCTTATTGCACTAACCTCCAAGCATCAATTCGCCCAGGCTTCAGCCTGCGGCTTTGGTAACGTGGTCACATCACCCCTTCTTCTGCACAGAGAGGGTCCTGAGCCGGTTGATTGCCGAGGCAAGCTCCAGTCCCCTGAACTCCGCATAGTCCCCTACAGGGTGAGGACTCAAAACATGCAGTCCCTTTTCCTTTACGTCCCTCATTAGAGCGTCGATGATCTCCTTAAGGGTCCTCCGACCGTCCATGTACTTCGTGGCATAGTATATCGCGTCGCCGAGTGCCCTCGTCTGGCTCACGTCAACAAGCTGCTCGATTGCGCTCAGGTCTATACTGTGGCTGCCGAAGGCAATGGAATGAAGGCCTTTGGCGGAGATCTTTACGTCCTTCTTGCCTTTACTGGGGTCGAAGCTGCCGGCCAGGGGTGTACGCTCGATGATCTCACCAAAGTGTTCACCGCCTTCCGATTTGCGTTCAGCCCTGTACCGTTCAACGATGTCTCTTGCCTCGCTGGTCAGGTCATAGGGCTTGTACTCCGCCATGCAGATCACACGGTCAGCAACATCGAAGTAGTCGCCGGAGCCGCCTATAACAAGTATCGTGGAGACTCCAAGGTCACGGTAAAGCTGTTGTATCTTGTCTATAAAAGGAGTTATCGGCTCTTTATCCTTGGAGACCAGCTCCTGCATCCGGTGGTCCCGTATCATAAAGTTGGTTGCGGAGGTATCCTCGTCGATGAGCATCACCTGTGCGCCCACCTCCAGTGCCTCTATTATATTCGCCGCCTGGGAAGTGCTTCCGCTCGCGTCCTCGGACGAGAACGCAGTTGTATCTTGCCCGAAGGGAAGATTCGCTATAAAGGAAGAGATATCCACCTTCTCTATGCGCCTGCCGTCCTCAGCCCGGATCTTCATGGTATCCGGATTGGCGATAACCAGTTCTCTCCCATCGCCAGGCAGGTGATTATAGACGCCCAATTCCAGAGCACTTAGAAGCGTGGACTTCCCGTGATATCCTCCGCCTACGACCAGCGTTACGCCCTCACGTATGCCCATTCCAGTTACGGTACCCTGGTTAGGCAACTCGATTTCTACTCGCATGGAATCGGGAGACTCAAAGGGAATTACCTTCCCTTTGGACAGTGGGCGCTGGTCCACGCCACTGGCCCGGGGAAGTATTGCTCCGTCGGCTACGAAGGCCACCAACCCCATCTCTCCCAGCTTATTTCTCAGGAAATCAGCATCCTCTGCGACCTTTACATGCTCATATAAAGCATTCTGGTCGAGGCTTCGAGCGAACAGAGAGGCTTTGATAATCCGGGGCAACTCCTCCAAGAACATCGCTTCAGCGTGCTGCCCCGCCACACTCCTCCCAAACGCAGGGAGGCCCATCACAAACCTTGCCTCCACATATTCGTCGGAGACGAACACAGACGTGCGCTCCTGTATCTCCTGGCCGGGACGGTCTATCGCTATCAGTCCGCCGGCCCCGGTACCCCTGTTTCCCTTGCAAAACCGCTTCGCAGCATCGGCAAACCTGCGGGTAAGGAAATCACGCAATGCTATCTCGCGGCTTTTGCTCTCATAGGAATCTTTGGGAAATCCGGCCAGCTTCTGAGAGACTCGCACCCGCACCCGGCTCGGCGCAGCGAAAGGATCGCCCTGGACACGGTCGATAATAAGCACATACTCCCGGCAGTCGTATGAGCTTTCCGTATCCTTGTACGCCTTGTACCCCTTTCCATCTATTCTCTGTAGCGTTCGCTTAAGGTCCTGTGCCGTTTGCATACATAACCTTCCCAGTAAGCAATTCTATCGATGTTCGTCTGAGTGATCTCCTAAGGTAAAACCAGACTACTGGACCCGCAGCAAGTACAAAGAGCACTCCCCTAAGCCCGGTAATCAGAATGGACTATCAAACAGAGGCAACTATGCCTGATTTCTTAACTTATTCCGCTGAATCTTGCCTGTTGATGTCTTGGGGAGACTGTCCACAAACTCTATCCACATGGGGTATTTGTATGGTGATATGCTATTCTTCATATACGACTGAATATCCTTGGCAAGTTTATCGGATGGCTCGTTACCATTCGTTGAACACATCCTGTGGTAACGCTTCCCCTGCCGAAGTGCAAATGCGCAACGACGACAGGTCATATTTATCTTCCACGTTCTCCACCCGGAGCATGTTGGCATAGAGTGTCGGGATTCCGAAGAAAACAGTCACGCCATACTTCTGGATGGTTTCAAAAACAGTCTCTGGGAGAGGACGGTCAGGAAGCAGCACGGCGGAGGCACCAGTCCCTAGAGAATACAGAAGGGCGTTGCCTAAACCATAGGCAAAAAAGACCTTGGAGGCTGAGAAGAGAATATCTTCCGAATCAATGCCCAATACTCCCATGGCATAGTTCTCTATACAACTAGTAGTGATGTTGTAATACTGGGGAATAAAGTGCTCATATTTGTATGTCTTTGCCATTTGGTCCTCCTTAAAAGGTTTCTATTCCTCCCCAAAAATGAGTATAACATAATGACCCATGTGAGGCATAACAAAAACAGATAGTGTCACGCAAATCCACCACGGAATTTTGTAAACAAAATCCTCAATCCTCCCTTCAATTTCAACTGGGGGGATTTTTAATATACCAACATCATGTGTTAGACTCCATAAATAAAAATGCAGTACAATAAAAGGGGGAGAAAATGAAAAGACTTATCAGAAGGCATTTGATCGATGTTGTGCCCTACCAGGCTGTGCAGCCCCTGGAGGTTTTAGCCAAGCGCCTCGGCATCCCTGTAGAGCGGATTATCAAGTTGGATGCCAATGAGAGCCCCTACAGCTGTTCGCCAAGAGTCATGCAGGCGCTTTCTAAAGTTGATTCCCATCATATCTATCCTGATCCCGAGCACCGTGAACTTCGATCTATGCTAGAGGAATACACGGGACTCGGGAAAGAATATATCGGCGTAGGCAACGGTTCCGACGAACTCATCGACCTGATATTGCGCATCACCCTCGAGTCAGGGGATAAGGTAATCAACTTCCCCCCCACGTTCGTGCCATATGGAATACGCACCAAGGTCTGCAACGGTGAAATCGTAGATATCCCTAGGGAGGACGATTTCAGTGTCAATGTGGAAAAGGCAAAATCAGCCATTGATGATCATACCAAGGTAATTCTGCTGTGTAATCCCAACAACCCTACAGGAAATACAACCCCACTATATGACATAATGAGTCTACTCGAAATAGGTATCTTAGTCGTAGTGGATGAAGCATACTATGAATTCAGCGGAGAGACAGTCGCCCATCTTGTACCTTCGTATCCGAACCTCATCGTCCTGCGATCGTTTAGTAAATGGGCAGGCCTCGCCGGCCTGAGGATAGGCTATGGCATTTTCGATCCGGAAATTCGGGAAATTATATATAAGGCCAAACTCCCCTATAATGCAAGTTCCGCCGCACAGATGGCTGCTATAGAGTCTCTGAAGGACCTCGACAACATGAAGAAGAGAATAGATGCTATTACCTCCGAGCGTGAGCGCCTTTACAGGGAACTGCAGCAGCAAGGAATGCTTGCTCCCTACCCTTCCCGTTCCAACTTCATTCTGTGCCAGCCAATGAATGGTGATGCAGCACAAATCAAGAATTCTCTGGAGCAGGACGGGATATTCGTACGATATTTCGATACCCCTATGCTCCGTAATACGGTTCGCATAACCGTGGGTAAGCCCGAGCATACCGATGCATTGATAAAATCCCTGAACAAGCTTTCCAATAAATAGAGCTAAAGGGAGGGGGGCAATGAATATCTCAGAGATGCTGGCGAGAAAGGCCCAAAGGTATCCTGAGGAAGTAGCTCTCGTTGAACTGGTCCCGAGCAAGGGATTCAGAAAGGAGATTACCTGGCGAGAATTCGATGAAAGAGCGAATCGACCCTGTACATGTAACACTTACCCCCGAGGATGAATGCGGCCTCTATTTCACCTCAGGCACTACCGGCCCGCCAAAGCCCATCCTTCTTAACCACAAAAACATGGAATGCGCTACCATAACAGAGCAAGCCCACCACTTTCAAACTCATGATGATAACTTTATCCTAATACCTCCCCTGTACCATGCAGGGGGTAAAATGTTCTGGATGGGGAATCTTCTTGTCGGAGGGAAAGGCGTGCTCTTGAACGAGATAGGCCCTCAGTGCGTATTGGAGCCTGTACAGAATGAAAAGGGCACGATAGTATGGTTGCTCGTGCCCTGGGCTCACGATATCGTCTCCGCACTCGACCGCGGGGAGCTTCGCCTCGCGGACTACGACCTATCCCAATGGTAACGGCCGTAATCGAGCCAGCGCCGGGAGAGAAACTCTCAGAGGAAAAGGTAACCTCGTTCTGCGAAGAAAACCTGCAACGCTACAAGCGCCCCAGACGTATCATATTTGATAAAGTTTCAAGGAACCCGACCGGGAAGCTGGAGAAACCAAAGCTCCGGAGAAAGTACGGGAAGGGGTAGTCTCGCAGACGTTACTCCGGCAGAAGCTGGAATCCAGAAGAGGAGGATCTGTCATTGTGAGCTGGCCCGCTTACAGCGGGCCAGCTCACAATCTCCGCCACGAATTATGCCGCCGATTTATATAACTACAGCCTGACACTACATTGTTGGAAGCCAATACGATAGAATGAAACCATAAAAACGCTAATCGTACTGGCCATGCATGGCACGCCTCCCGGAGATTTCCCCAGACAGGAACTCGCCGAATTCTTCAGACTGCGTTCGCTTGTTGAACAAGGGGATGTTGGTAATCCGGAATCAGTTCAAGACCGGTATTCTTTTCTTGAGGCCAGGATGAGAAACTGGCCTCGCAATGAACAGAACGACCCCTTTTACACAGCCTCTCAGGAATTAGCAGCACATCTCGGTGAAGTCTCAGGATACGAAGTAATTGTCGGATACAACGAGTTTTGTGCTCCAGGCATGGATGAAGCCCTGCAATCAGCTGTGGATAGAGGCGCAACGAAGATAATCGTCGCCACCACGATGATGACGTGGGGTGGAGAGCATGCCGAAAAGGACATACCAGACAAGCTCAATGAGTTCAGCAAGTCCAATCCGCAGGTAGAGACAGTCTACGCATGGCCATTTGACACTGCCCAGGTAGCCCAATTTCTGTCTGAACACATCTCGCGCTTTGCCTGATAACCAAGGCGGCATCGAAAATGTCACCGATCATACTTGTGTTCAGTAGCGCGAGCTTACAAGCATTGGCCTAAATGAGATATTAGTTGGTCTTAAGTACCCCTAACTCGATTAAAGGAACCGCAGTTAAAGCATTTAAACACAAGATTGACAATCTGGCCTCTCTGCACGTTTTCATAGATTGATTCGCCACAACATCCACAAATGTAAGTGTCATCTCCATCACCTCTCAACATAATCTGTGGTCCTCCCGAACTTGGTACCAAAACAGAAGCAGTCCCTTTATCAGGTTCTGGAATAACCTCCATTTGTATGTTAGCCATTCCATCTCCTCCAAGCCTGACCAACCATTAACAACGAACGTCGGAAAGGATCGAATTCAGGAACAGACAACTCGATTTTATCATTGATCTGATATTCTTGAGGATTCCCATCTACATCCAGCAGGGATATCTTTCGTACCCCCAATTCTCTAAGCAGTAGTTCATCGACCATACCACCACGGTGTTGAAATGAGTTCCGTATTTGAACATGCTTGCTGATATTCGACAGGCCCTCGCTACACTCATTATTTGGTTAAATAACTTATCTAGAAGTTTCACCTTATCATTATACGCCTGAAAATCGAAATCTCTGCAAAGGCGTTCTTTGATTTGATTCTCTAAGCCAGTGGATGCTCGAAAGTCCAGGGAGATATTACAAGCCTTAAGCTCTTTAAATCGACGACTACAAATCCTATTCCCCCTTGCTCATACTGTCTGAATTGCTCCATCAGGTTGACATCGGCACTTCATCAAGTTATAATTTCTTGTAGTTTTTTATAGATTTTGTGTTGATAGAATGCCAGCAACTAATGAAGCCCTGCTAACTATAAGTGAAGCCTCTGCCATCATGGGAGTAAGTGAGGTTACTCTAAGGCAGTGGACAGATGAGGGCAAGATTAAAGCCTTTATTACTCCTGGGGGGCATCGTCGCTATTCGAGAAGGGAATTGAACAACCTCATGAGTTCAAATCGCAAGCCTATCGGGGTAAAGGATTTAATAGCAGAAATCGAAGCTACCAGTGATCTGCACAGGGAAATCGGCAGGACATTCCTCATCACAAAGGACTGGCATAGCCAACTGAACAAGGAAGGAAAATCAGCGCTGGCACAACTTGGCCGCAACATGATCGATGTTATTATCAGGTATCTTAACGAGCCTGCGAAAAGGGAACAGACACTGGAATACGCTCGCGATGTAGGACAGGGATTTGGGGAAACCCTTGCCGGTCTTGGGTTGCCCCTGACCGACTCAGTAGAGGCATTTAACCTTCATCGTGACCCGATTATGAAGGCGATATCCCATCTCTTGAAAAAGCGCGAGGCTCACACTAGCAGGGTTGCGGGAGCTATCCCGCTAATGGCCCAGGTAATGGATGTAGCCTTGCTTTCCCTGGTAACCACGCATCAGCGACATAACAGTTCTACTCTCATTGAAAAAGGGGATAAGTCCCTGTGATTTCCATTTCCCGTCTCCTGTGCGATATTCACAGTCCGGGTGATAGCCTCCGCTATGGAGAGTCATCTCCTGACTCCATCAAAGCATCAACTTCTGTCCCGGTTGTCGTCTGGAACTGCACCAGTCGCTGCAACCTGCGATGCGTACACTGTTACGCTTCCGCTGGGGAAAGCCAATCGGCTACGGAAATGGACACGGCTTCCTCCAAGGCTTTCATCAGTGACCTTGCCGCCTTCGGCGTTCCGGTGATCTTATTCTCCGGTGGGGAGCCCTTGCTAAGAGACGATTTACTGGAACTTGCTAAATTTTCCGTTGAGAGTGGACTGAGGGTAGCGCTTTCCTCCAACGGTACGCTGATAACAGAGGACATCGCCAGGCGACTGAGTAAGATAGGATTTGCCGAGGTTGGCATAAGCCTGGACGGGACTGAACAAATCAACGACCGTTTTCGAGGCAGGCAGGGCGCATACCGGGCAGCCCTCGAGGGAATCAGAAACTGTATCAAGAACGAGATGCGGGTTTCACTGCGTTTTACCATTACACGTTTCAATTACCAGCAAATACCGGCCATGTTCTCTCTCGCAGGGCAGGAAGGAATAGACCGGCTTTGTTTCTATCACTTGGCCTACTCTGGCAGAGCTAGCACGCTGGTTCAGGATGACATAGAGCATGGTCAGAGCAGGCAAGCTGTGGATACTATCTGTGAGCTTACCGAGGACCTGCACCGGCGAGGTTTGCCCAAGGAGGTCCTCACCGTTGCGAATCACTCTGACGGCGTCTACCTCTATCTGAAATTGAAGGAGAAAGACCCAGAGCGCGCTCAGCTTGTTTATAAACTTTTAAAAAGGAATGGAGGCAACAACTCGGGTATCAAAATCGGCTCTGTGGATCCGGAAGGAAATGTTCACCCTGACCAGTTCTGGTGGCCCTACTCCGCTGGCAACGTCCTTGAGCGCAAATTCGGCGATATCTGGACAAGCACCTCTGACTCCCTGATGCAAGGCCTAAAAGACCGCAAAAAGCTGCTCAAGGGACGGTGTAGTAACTGTCAATATCTTGATATCTGCAACGGCAACCTGCGTGAGCGCGCGGAGGCGGTTTATGGTGATGTCTGGGCAGAAGACCCTGCCTGCTATCTCACCGATGAGGAGGTCGGCATCAAATGAGTATGAATAACCATTCCAACAAGGACATCATCGAGCCCAGATTGCATCTGGTGGCCTGGGAAATAACCCGCCGCTGCAACCTCTTCTGCGCCCATTGCCGCTCCTCCTCAGAAAACGAACCGTATGAAAATGAACTCACAACCGAGGAGTGCTATCGACTGATCGACCAGATAGCTGAAGTAGCGAAACCAATCCTCATTCTGACCGGAGGCGAGCCACTTGTAAGACCGGACGTATTGCAAATAGCCAGATACGGTGTGAGTAAAGGTCTCAGAGTGGTCATGGGCACCAACGGCACGTTGATCACCAGGAAATTGGCTACCGAATTGAAGAAAGTGCCAGTATCCCGCCTGGCAGTGAGTATAGACTTCCCAATCCCGGAACGTCAGGATGAGTTCCGCGGCAAAGCGGGGGCTTATCAGGAGGCGCTGGATGGAATCGCCAACGCCCGCAGCGCAGGCATTGAAGTTCAGATCAACAGCACCGTGACGAAATTAAATGTCCACTACTTAGCCGACCTGCTGGATCTTTCTATAGAGATCGGAGCTGTGGCCTTTCATCCATTCATGCTGGTCCCCACCGGGCGCGGTAAAGGCCTTGAAGACCAGGAGCTGTCCCCTCAACAATATGAGGAAACATTAAACTGGATATACGATAAACAGATGGAACTCGGGGACAGGATGTTCTTCAAACCCACGGATGCGCCCCACTATATGAGGATAGTAAAGCAAAGAGAAAGCGAAGCACCCAGGAATCAAACCTCGAATTCTGAATCCACTTATCAACCCATGCAGACCATCACCAGAGGATGTCTTGCTGGCACCAGCTACTGTTTCATTTCCCACCGGGGCGGAGTACAGGGATGCGGCTACCTGGATATCGAAGCGGGCAACGTGAGGGAACAATCCTTCGGCGAAATATGGGTCAATGCCCCATTATTCAGAGACTTGAGAGACCTTTCCAAACTGAAGGGAAAGTGCGGCGTCTGCGTGTACAAGAGGGTATGCGGAGGCTGCCGGGCAAGGGCATACGCAGCCACAGGAGACTATCTGGAGGCGGAGCCATACTGCGTATACGAACCACCACTGTGGACAAAGGCAAACAAAGCAAGACAGAAAGGAGACTGACGAATGACTAGGCACTTGTTTAAACCACTACTAATAGCTTTACTGCTTGTGCTGGGCAGTACTCTAGTTTTAACAGGATGCACCTCAGGCACAACCCAGACTGAAGAAGCGGATCAGGGTTGGCAGTGGCCGGAACGGCTTCACATTGCAGCCCCGGGCCAGAGCGGACTGGCCAAATACGTCAGCTGGGCATCTATAATGGAAGACGATACCGGAATGGCCATTCGTGTCGTGCCAGAGGCAGATCCCGGTAAATGCATGCGCTACCTCAAAGATGGCGAAATGTTCCTGAGTTCCGCTTCCAAAAGCATGCTGAGTAACGTCATTGAGGCCACAGAAGACCACGCCACCAAAGACGGCGGGCCATTTCAAGCAAGGGTTGTCTGGATTCACGACCTGGCCAACTCCGGCTTCTTCGTCCGTGGCGATTCGGATATCGAGAGGATTTACGATATCGGCCCAGGTACGAGGTTCTCGGTCTGGAACATGAAAGATTCCACTCTGAACCCTTTCCGCTCCCTGCTGGCCTGGATTCAACTCGACGAAGAAAAAATCGAATGGGTAAATGCAGGCAGCTTTGAAGGGGCGATGCGGGCCGTAGCCGAGGGCAGGACCGATGTCGCCTTCGGCTTCCCCACCTCCCCAACCCTCTATGAAGTGGCTTCCGCCCCTCACGGCATCCGTTTCCTGGACCTGAACGCTGAGAAGGACCCGGAGGGAGCCAAGCGCTGGCAAGCAAGGAGTCCGCTTTATTCCTTCGCACCGATCAAAACCGGCGTGTCGGAAGCCGTTGGCCATTGGGGAACAGTTGGCTACATATTCGACATCACTACCAAAAAACACGATGCGGAACTTGTCTATCACTTTGCCAAGTGGCTCGATGAAAATTATAACCAGTACAAGGAGGCCTACGACTCCAACAAGTATATGAGCATCGACCATCTCATGGAGGCCCTGAAAACCACTTACATCCCCGTCCACGAAGGTCTCATAAAGTACCTGCAAGAGAAAGGTTTATGGACGGAAGCACATGAGCGCCGGCAGCTGGAAAACATAGAACTGCTCAACACCTACGTTGATGCTTACGCCAATGCCAAAAGCCTAGCCGAGGAGAAGGGCATAGAGATAAGTCCGGCAAACCAGGAGTGGGTAACACTGTGGGAAACATACAAAGTGGAGCATAATATACCAAAGGTTGGACTCCATGTAAGTTTGACTGAAAGCGGCGAAGAGGTAATACCTACAAGTGTGCCGGAGCCCGAACCCCCGGACCAACAGTGAAGGAAACCCCCAAAGCGACTTCTGAGAGCGGTCTCAGCTTCGAATTCACCTCGGTTACCGATCCAGCCCACATTAACAAAACGATAACTGTAGAAGGCAAAGCCACTCCCGGTGCCAAATGCGAGCTGGTTATAACACTATCCAGTGGCACTGTCAGCGGTTTCCCCAAAGAACCCGTCAAAGTAGCTGACGAGCAGGGCAAGAGGATAGGATAAATTCATTTGGCTACAGAAGGGCAGCCGTCCGGCCTATCCCTAACGCGATATCGCCATTTGCCAGCGCCTGTAAAGATAATATATCTCGGCACCACGCTGGCAGCGATAGTACTATTCGTTCTGTACTGGCTGGCAATTCCCGTAGCCGGAAAGGTCATAAGCGGCACCACATACTTCTACCTTCTCTTCGCCATCCTCGGTTTCAATGTATTCATTGGACTGGGGTCCAGCCGCAAAAGCAGAGACTACGCGCCTCCCTGGTATGACTATCTTCTGTCACTCTTGCTCCCTGCCACTCTCTTCTTTTTCCTCTCCCACTCCAATGAAATCTCCACGCAGCTATGGACACCTGCGCCTTCCATTTTTCACTTTGTCCTGGCTTTAGTTCTGGGGCTTCTCTCATTGGAAGCGGGGAGGAGGGTGGGAGGCTGGGGATACACGGCAGTGCTTGTCCTCTCTATTATCTATCCCCTCTTCGCCGACAAAATGCCAGGTGTACTGTACGGATTCAGCCTTTCTTTCCAGGAGATATTCTCCAACTTCGCCTTCGGCGCCGACGGCATACTGGGATTACCAGCAGCGATGCTGGCAAAGATGATTCTCGGGTTCTACCTGTTCGCAGGAGTGATGTTGGGACTGGGCGGGGGCGAGTTCTTCCTCAAACTGGCAACCGCCCTCCTCGGCCAGGTAAGGGGAGGCCCAGCCAAGATAGCCGTACTGTCCAGCGGCTTCTTCGGCAGCCTGATCGGGAGTATAACTGCCAACATCGCTGCCACAGGCTCATTCACTATCCCCGCAATGAAAAGAACAGGGTACTCATCGGAATATGCCGCAGCCACTGAAGCCTGCGCCTCATCCGGCGGTGATACGATGCCTCCGGTGATGGGAGGAATGGTTTTCATGGCCGCCATAATCGCTAACGTGGACTATGCCGCTATCATGGTAGCCGCCTTTATCCCTACCGTGCTCTACTACGCCGGTTTGCTGGTGCAAGTAGACGGCTATGCGGCCAAGGCCGGATTCAAAGGCCTGGCTCCCCAGGATATTCCCAGAATCTGGTCCACCCTTAAGGAAGGATGGATATATCTCCTCTGTATTGCTTTCCTCATTTTCGGCCTCCTCTACATGCGATGGGGAATGATTACTCCAGTCTATGCGTCTGTGCTGATGTTACTGCTTAATGTAATCACAAAGCGCAAGAGCCTAACCCTCCGCAGACTGGAGGAGACGCTGGCATATACCGCCGGACTAGTAAACTTTGGAATGGCAATATTCCTCTCCATAGGATTCATACTGGTAGGGCTTTATAAGACAGGGATGGCAGCAGCGGTAACTGCCTGGGTAGTTTCTCTTGGTGCTGGCAACGTGTTTCTGGTGCTCTTGATAGGTGCGATATTTAATCTTCTGATGGGCATGGTCGGTCTTCAGAGAACATCATATCTCTTCCTGGCTGTCACCATGGCTCCAGCTGTGGCTATGGTTACCGGCATCCCCGTAATCGCCGTGCACCTATTTATAATCTTTTATGCAGGGCTGGGTGGACTGACCCCTCCAGTAGCCATAAACGCCTTCATTGCAGCCAGCGTAGCTGACGCAGACACTACAAAGACCGCCTGGACCAGCCTGAGATTGGGAATTGTACTGGTCTTCGTTCCTTTCTTCTTTGTCCTTCAGCCGGCCCTGATTATGCAGGGCACGCCGTGGGAGATACTCTATCACACCGCTCTAGCTATGCTGGGCATCTTTATCCTGGCATCCGGCCTCGAAGGATACCTCATAAAGTTTGGCAAGCTGCCCATAACACAACGTATAGCGATGGCTTTAGGCGGGTTTCTTATTGCCTTTCCGAAAATGGCTGCCACTCTGGCTGGTTTGGGGCTAATTGGAACTGTGCTTATCCTGACCACTCTGCTGTGGAACAGGAAATAAGTACCAACGGTCCCCATTATACCCTGCTCTCAGGTTGTTGGGGTAGGATGGATTTAATGGACACCAAAGTCAGGTAGAATAGATATATAGGGGTATGTACTTGACTGATGTAAAGAGCTAAGACAGAATATGAGGCATGGAGGACTATCCGCGAAATTTAATGGAGTTCGAAGCCCGTTTCCCCACCGAGGAGTCGTGTCACGATTATATTTACCGGTTGCGCTGGCCTGATGGCTTTTGTTGCCCTCGTTGTGGGCATCAAAAGGCTTGGCCAATAAGGGGTGTGTTGTTCCAGTGCGCTAAGTGCGGATACAGAACATCTGTCATAGCTGGAACTATTTTTCAGGATACCAGGAAACCCTTACCCCTTTGGTTTCGTGCCATTTGCCACTTAACCTCTCAGAAGTATGGGGCCAATGCATTGGGGTTGACTCGTGTTCTTGATTTGGGGTCTTATAAGACTGCGTGGACGTGGCTGCACAAGCTTCGCTGCGCTATGGTCCGACCTGGTCGGGATCGGCTCTCTGGCCTGATCAGAGCAGACGAGGTTTATATAGGGGGGAGAAGCCAGGTAAGCGGGGACGAGGAGCTGCAGGTAAGGCATTGGTCCTTATCATGGTAGAGCTTAAGAAGGCAAGACTGCTCGGATTCGACTCAGGCGTGTACCTGATGCTTCTGGCCCCAGTTTGAAGGAGGCCATCAAGGAGGCGGTGGAAGTGGGTAGTATTGTCCAGACAGATGGATGGGGAGGTTACAACGGATTGTCCAAACTGGGGTATACGCACGAGATCATTCGGGAAAACGCCGCCGTTGGAGAGAACCTCTTGCCCGAGGTCAACCGTTGTACTTCACTCCCGCAAGGGAGAGAGAAACTTGTCAATCTTACAAAGGGCAATCGTGTTGTAGACAAGGTCTTCCACATCCAGAACGTCAACGCCTATCACAGCCGGCTAAAGGCTTGGATGCGTCACTTTAAGGGCGTGGCGACCAGGTATCTTCCGATAAGCCACATCTTAAACGTATCAGCCAGCGGATATTATGCCTGGATGAAGAGGCCATTATCGAAGTGGGCTTAGGAGGAAACGCGGCTGGAGGTAGAGATTAGAGCGGCACACAAGCGGACAAGACATACCTATAGTGCAGAGAGGCTACAGCAGGACCTGGCGGAGCATGGGATACAGGTGGGTATCTGCCGGATCAAGCGGATTCGGCGGAAGCTTGGCATATGCTGCAAACAGAAGCAGAGATTCAAGACTACCACGGATTCAAAACACAAACTTCCTGTAGCTGAGAATATCTTGGGGCAGCAGTTCAAGGTTACTGCGCCGAATGAGGTGTGGGTTAGGGATATAACCTATGTGCCTACAGATGAAGGGTGGCTGTACGTAGCCAGCCATAAGGACCTTTTTACTGGCAGCATCGTTAGCTACGCAATGGGAGAGCGATTGACCAGGAATCTGGTAAGCCAATCACGGTTTAAGGCTGTAGTTGCCCAACGCCCAACTAAAGGTTTGATACACCACTCTGACAGGGGCAGCCAGCACTGCTCTCACGAGTATAGAAACCTCATGGGACACTTCGGACTGAAGGCATCCATGAGCAGGAAGGGAAACTGTTATGATAACGCACCTATGGAGAGTTTCTGGGGTACGCTGAAGCAGGCGCTCATCCATCACCGCCGTTACAGAACAAGATCGGAGGCTATATGTGGTATTACAGGAAAATGGAGAAGCTTACGGGGGTGATATTCTGCACTCACCAGCAGATAGACTTGTTTTAAGCATGGCACATTGAAAATGGCCTGTCATGAAACCAAAGTACTAAATTTTGACGGGAATCAACCTTGGGAATGGAATTTGCTACCGAAGTACTACTTATCATCTGGCTGGATTTGTAGTAGAAAAGCGAGGGGAGACTAAAGTCTCCCCTCCCCAACCAACTTTCCCTGGCTATTCAGGGCTCAGGATTTCTCCCTTCGGTCGAAATGACATATAGGGCAGCATTTCAAATGCCGCTGGACTCTGATACTGGGGTTCGTGGTTAATTCGTTCTTCTAAGGCGGACAGAGGTAGAGTCCCTGAATTAAATTCAGGATGACATGTATGTGTGGTTATTTGGATTTATCCCAAATACATGTTTCCGGGACTTTCTTGCGGGACAATTTCTCATATACCTTTGTTACTACCCATCACTTTGCTGCCTGCGAAAAAGGTTCTTTTCCTTCCCTATTGCTTCCGCAGGAAGCGTGTTGACCCTGTCAAGGGAAAGCGTATGGAGATATATCTTTGCTAGCCGCTCCACAACCTCAGCTACTGTAAGTGCCTCTTGCATGGATTTGCCTGTGCCTACCATGCCATGGTTGGCCAGTATCACTGCATTCCTGTTTTCAAGTGCAGCAAGGGCATTCCGCGCGAGATCCTTACCCCCAGGGGGAGCATATTCAGCGACCTTTACCTCGCCGCCTGTTAATATAACCTGCTCGTCTAGGATGGGCGGAATTTCCAGTCGGGCCACAGCCATGATACTGGCAAATACCGAATGGGTATGGACCATGGCCTTTATGTCTTTCCTTGCTTTATAGATTTCGATATGAAGCAACATCTCACTGGATGGGGCAAGCTTGCCCTCTACAGTTTTACCTTCAAAATCGATTACCTGTATATCGTCAAGTGTAAGCGTGTCATAGCCTTTGCCGCTGGGGGTAATTGCCAGAAGTTCCTGTTCGCCATCTGGGGTCAGGCGCAAGCTAACGTTTCCTGAAGCACCTGCCACTAACCCCTTCTCAGAGATGCTTTTAGCCGCTCCTAGGACTTCCCTCTTCTCGCGTTCCCATTTACTCATCATCACTCCCTATAACAACTGTACTCAAGACCACCGCTTTGCCTTACAAAAATCAATCCTGCCTCAGCTGATTCACGACCTTTAGATAGTCCTCTTCCAGCAGCTTGTTTGATGCGGCAAAGGAATTGCATTGCGCTAGTATATTGTCAACCTGCTCCCGGGGTATTTTGCTCTCCTTCATGTTCATTATGCTAAGCAACGTATTGTAGGATAACACAAAGGCTATTGTGCAGAACATCCGCACGGAATGTTCCTCTTCAGGGATCGTCTCTATGTATTTCAGAGTTGAATCGTAGGATGACAATATCACGTCAAGCAGTTCTTCTAACATTTCCCTATTTTGCTCGGGGGTAATATTGGCAAGTTCTTCGGGCGCAACGTTGTGTTCCTCTGTTACTGAAGTTGGGAGGTAACACCAGCCCTTTTCCAGGTCCTTTTGAGAATCCTTGAGTACATTCGTGAGTTGCAATGCCAGACCAAAGTCGAGTTGATGCCTCTCCAGTTCCGGCCGCAGGCCCGAGATGTTTTCATGCTGGCAGAATAGCTGAGTTAGCATCATTCCCACGACGCCAGCCACGTAATAACAGTAGTTCTCCAGATCACTCACGTCTTGAAGCTGAAATATTTTTGAATCGCTGGCCAGCTTCCTCTGCTGAAAGTTGGCCATACCTTCCGAGGTCATGACGATGTGCGGGTCTATTATCTGGCGGTAAACAGCTGGCAAATCAAAGTAGCACCGGATAACCCGGTCGCCGTTCTCCACAAGCTCTTCATCAGGCGATTGCTCGTTCCACCTGAATTTCAATGACTCGTACAATCCCAGCCGCTCATCCAGACTCTTATTCCCTTTGAAGATATCGGAGTAGCTATTGAGCGTGTTAACCTTTTCCTCTTCGCTCTGATGCATGTTGTCCTCGAATGTATCGGCGATGCGGAAGAACAGATAGCCGAGGAGAACTGCCCGGTGGGTGTCCCCCTTCAGCTCACGGATATTAAGGGCAAAGGTCCTCGAGACCTTCGGCAGCATTTCCTCACAGTATTTCCAGCTGGCCTGTGTCTGCGACTGCATCTTGTCGTTCCTGTTGGATTCACGGTTCACGGTTAGTTGCCTTGAATTCTTCAAAGCTTTCAACCTTCATCTTTAAGCTAATCCTGAACCTTGAACTTGGAGGCCTGTCAGCGCACATATCCGTTATCTCTGAATCATTTTGCCGCTTCCCCGAGTGCGACTTCAACCGGGGTTTGAGGCATGCTCAGTTCCCTTATCGCCTTTGAGCAGTTATGGAACCTGAATCTGTGAGCAGCCCTGACCGTATCTAACTGAACCCTGGGAAGGCGGTTCATAATCCTGCCCTCCAGTATTTCATCGATATATGCCATTCCCATTTAAGAATATCGAATATCTCCTGAAATGGAAGATTCTTGTTTCCAAGTATGTATCGCTCGCCTATTTCCCCCTTTTGCAGGGCCAGTATATGGACATCCTCTACGCTTACGATGTTCAATCCCACATTCAAGTATATGGGCATTGTCACCTGCAGTAGACTGAGGAGAATCCTTCCTGTGGGGGTAGGCTTCACATCGAAGGGGCCTACAGGGGCGGTGGGATTCACGATAACCACTGGTAGCCCCTTATGAGACATGTTCAGCGCGATCCTTTCTGCAAAAAACTTTGACCATTTGTAGTGGCCCTTGATGTGCTCAGGGTCCATCTCTCATGCCTCTGTGACAAAGTCATCGTTCTTCCCGATTCCTATAGTGGATTCAGTGCTAGTGTACACAACTTTCCTGACGCCATTTTCCATAGCCGCAGTGAGTATGTTCTTCGTTCCTCTTACATTTGTGTCGTAGATTGTAATCTTCTCTGAACAGGGCCTTTACGTGGAACCCCTGATTCAACAATCCTCGTGCTACGTTAGCTCCTATGAATCCCGTAGCGCCTGTCACCAATGCTTTCATATTTCAGATTATTTCATGAGCTCAAACGATTTTGTCAAACTCTCCGCAGCTCGCTTCATGTTCCTGTAGAGGAACAAAGTCTTTGCCAGTCGCCATGGCCTGACCAGGAGATACAAGAGAGTTCTCCCTTTTCGCCATGAGCCATCGGAGTTCTTAAGGCGATCAAATGGCGGCAAATAGTCGTCCAACGCATCGGATATAGCTCGAATGCAGAGGAACGGGATATCCTTTGATAGTGCAATCTGGCCGATCCAGTAGCTCTCCATGTCTACCACTGTGGCCGGGAACTCTCTGGCGAGAGCCTCTTTAGTTACAATATCGCAAACAGGCATCCTGACGCTTACACTGCTGCCTTCTTGCAGGGCAATTCCCCTCTGCTCCGCCTTTACCAGCGACGATGAAACCCATTTGCTATCACAATAGTAAGGTTTAGTTGAATCAGTTGTTTGAGAGTACAGCGTTTGACAAAGCACGAGATCACCAACTGCCAGTTTATCATTCAGAGCTCCGGCAAAGCCAACCGATACCACCCCACTAACAGGATAATCCTGAAGTATTGACTCAGTGGCTTGTTCCGCTTTCTTCTTGCCGGGGCCTGTTTCTATAAGCAATATATCTTCACCTTCATATCCTGCCTCACATATTCTAAAACCATTTTTCGAAAGGGCTTCCCCGGCATTTACTTTCCTGAGCAAGCTGTTGAACTCCTGAGTCATGGCACATATCATTGCTATCATCATGCCCTGGCCATGTTCCTGTTGATCTCCATTGCCTGTCCCACACCTCTGACTATGGGTGAAATGATGATCAGTGCATTGAGTTCTTTGGGCAAGAGCTCAATGGGCAGGTCGATGCCGGACAAATCTACCTCAAGCGGTGCTCGATGGACAAATCGGTAAGCTTCCGGTACTGTAGGCAGGTCCTTAGACCCGATATTTTCGTTTAGTGTGATATTCAAATGTTCCAGTTTGCGGTTACTGTTGGTTTTCTGGGGAATTGTACCCATTTGATCAATCATTTTTAGAAAGCACGTTCAACCAGGAAATATGCTACCTCCTCCAGATGGGCCCTCGCCCATCTGGAGGTTTTTATCTTCTCCAACTCAGTCAGGGCACTGTTGCGGTATTCCTCGGCCATTCTCTCACTATGAGCTCTTGCTTGTACTTCGTTGAGGATATCTAGGGCCCTATCTGCCTCCTGCTTTGTAATCCCTGACTTCTTGTAAATGTTTGAAATCTCTTCCCGGGCTGTGCCGCGCGCGGTTTGCAGCGCATATACTACAGGGAGAGATTTCTTTTTCCTGTGGATATCACTGGCCAGGGGTTTGCCGGTTTTATCCTGATCTCCCCAGATGCCAATAACATCGTCTCTGATCTGAAAGGCAAGCCCTATGTTCTTGCCAAATTCTCTGAGGCGTTCGATTACGGATTCATTATCAGTGCCGATGATGGCTCCTGTCTGCAATGCACATGACATTAGGGCTGCTGTTTTGCGGTCTATCATCTCCAGATAATCATTGACGGAGATATTAAATTGACCTTCGAAACTTAGATCGAGGTACTGTCCCTCGATCATTCTAAGACAGCTTTCATCCAGAAGACGTTGAGCGCGTTGTTGTTTTTTTTGCGGGACGCCGCGGTCTTCGAGACGGAGAATAGCAAGATCAGCTATGGCTCGCATACCATCCCCTGCGTTAATGGCCTGTGGAATGCCCCACATGCTCCAGACCGTGGGCCGGTGACGGCGTTCCGTGTCATTATCTTGAATATCATCATGTATCAGTGAGAAGTTATGAACCAGCTCAATTGCTGCAGCAGAGGGCAATGCTTTATGAAAATGCTCGCCTGCGGCCTCGCAGGCGAGCAGACACAGGATTGGACGTAATGCCTTACCTGCAGTACCCTCGATGTGGCGTCCGTTCTCATCTATCCATCCGAGGTGATATCGCATCATATCGTAAAGAGGTAGATGGTAATCGACAAAGATCGATCGCAGCTCGTTGTCTACCTCTTTGCGATATCTTTCAAAGATTGAAGGTAAATTCACTTCTTTCTCTTTTCCCGATGTGTGGTAGCGGTTCGTTTGCTCACTCATTGTCCCGGTGATTGGAGTGAGCAATACAGGATTCTTCCCTTTGCTCAGAATGGGAGGGGAAGATGGGTTCGGGGAAAAGTTCAGGGAAAGATGCTCTCACCTTCCTGACTATACCTTTGGGATCGAGACCGAACATGGAGCGGAACATCGCCTGAGGACCGTGCTCGATGAATTCGTCTGGCAGGCCGATACATCGTGTTTTAATATCTGAGAGGTTGTGGCTCTCAAACAACTCCAGCACAGCGCTGCCAAATCCTCCATTAATAGAGTTTTCCTCGATGGTCAGAACCTTTTTCGTTCTGGCGCCGAGCTCCACTATAAGGTCTTGGTCCAGTGGCTTTGCAAATCTGGCGTTGACTACTGTGCACTTTACCCCATCTTTGGACAGCTGTTCTGCTGCTGTTAGGGCAGGGTAGACTGTGGACCCAATTGCCAGTATAGAGAGGTCATGTCCTTCTCTCAGCACTTCCCCCTTGCCGATGGGTAACTGCTGCAGCACGTGCTCCATGGGTACGCCTTCGCCATTGCCTCTGGGATAACGAACGGCCATTGGACATGCCGCGTTGACCGCTGTGAAAAGCAAGTGCCTGAGTTCATCCTCATCTTTCGGGGCGGCCACAACCATGTTGGGAACACTGCGCAGATAACTGAGGTCAAAGGTTCCCTGATGTGTCTTGCCATCCTCGCCAACTATACCTGCCCGGTCGAGGGCGAAAACCACTGGCAGGTTCTGAATGCAAACATCGTGGATTATTTGGTCGTAGGCCCGCTGCAGGAAAGTGGAATAGATGGCTGCAATTGGGATGAACCCTTGTGTGCTCAAACCAGCGGCCAGTGTAACTGCATGCTGCTCACAGATACCTACATCGAATACCCTGTTTGGGAACTGCTGGGCGGCTTCAGCCAGACCGGTTCCTTCCAACATAGCCGCCGTGATGGCCACTACCCTCTGGTCCTCCTCGAGCAACCGAAGGGTTGTCTGCCCAAAGACATTGCTATATGAAGGGGCCTCTGACTTACTGGTCTTGGGCGGCGAGACGCCGTGGAACTTAACTGCATCATCCTCGGCTGGCGAATAGCCTTTACCTTTTTTCGTTAAAACATGTACCAGGGTTGGTTTGTCCTCGAAGTCGCGAGCCCTTTTCAACGCGGATTCAATCTCGTTGATATTGTGCCCGTTAACGGGGCCTATGTAGACGAAACCCAGGTCTTCCCAAAAAGCGGGAGGGAGAATTGCCCTTTTGAGTCGGTCTTTCATTATCTTGCTGGCAGTCCATGCAGGGCCTCCTAATGGCATGGAGGTCACGAATTTCCTGGCTTCTCCCTTTGCCATCTCATACTTGGGGTCTGTCCTGACCTGACTGAGCAGTGTCGATATAGCTCCGACAGTTGGGGATATTGCCATGTTGTTATCGCATAGAACCACGGTTAATTTTGTTCCCATGTGTCCTACGTTGTTGATTGCTTCCAATGCAATACCAGTAGTGAGGGCTCCGTCTCCTATGACAGGAACCACGTGGAAGTTCTCTCTTTTGAGGTCCCGTGCGAGTGCCATACCCAAAGCTGCTGAAACCGATGTGCCGGCATGGCCGGCTCCGAAGGCATCATGAGGGCTCTCATCGCGAGCGGGGAAACCGGACAGCCCTTCGTACTGTCTGATTGTGGCGAAGCTATCCCTCCGCCCAGTCAGAAGTTTATGGCTGTAACTTTGATGTCCCACATCCCATACTATCTTATCTTTGGGGCTGTTGAAGACCCTGTGCAAAGCGATGGTTAATTCAACCACGCCTAGATTGGAGGCCAGATGCCCTCCGTTCAGTGATGCTCTTTCTATAAGTGTTTGCCTGATCTCGGAGGCAAGTTGATCCAACTTAGTATAGATTAGTTTCTTGAGGTCACTTGGGGAATGGATATTATCCAAAATTCCAGACATCTGTTTCTCCTCGCGAGGGATATAGACAACCTGGGTATCATCTAAATCCTACAAGTCCTCTCATTAGGTTGTCAAATAAAGACAGCTTCAGTATAACACAATACATCGGTACTAGCACAAATGCCACAGCTAGGGGGTTGAAGCTTTGCTGTATAGGTGCATCAACCAACTTGTGGGGGGGCCTTTGGGTGCATGCATAACGCCCTTAAAATATAAGGCAACGGATGAAGTTTTATCTTGAGGGGGCAGTAAAATATGAGGTTGAGAGTATTTCAACTGGGAGTACCGTGGAGATTTTCAAACTGCTACTTGCTATGGGAAGCTGAGGGATGGCTTAGCCAGTCTATTTCCGACCATATTTGCTCTGTGTCCTCGCCGTGCCCGATCTTGGCCTCGAGGAGAGCAGGACTTAGCACGAAAGTTAGCAGAAGGAATGAGATCAATAGCAGTACAGGGAAGCTTAAACCGCTACCGAGGTGATTGGCAAGCACGGCAAACGCAGTTGATCCGAGCATTGCCAGTGCACCAACTTTTATCTTCCGTTGACGCAAACGGATGAAGGCGGTCGAGGTAATGCCCAGTACGACCAACGCTGTGCTCATGGGCATGTTTAAAGCATTGGAGGCATTTGCACTAGCTGCGCCAAAAATACTGTCAAACTCTCTTATGCCAAAGAGCCATCCACCGATTATCGGGAATGGCATAAGCATTAAGGGGGCCAAAATCCAGTCCCGTCGAACCACACGGATAGTAGTCCTGATTATTAGCCAGAGCGATAATACGAACAGTGCGCAAATCCCTAACAACAGCCAGCTGTTTGGCAAGGAACCGCGTTCCCATAAAATGAAGGATCCTGCTTGTTTAAGAGTGGGCCATGAAATATATCCGCCTACTACGAGGTGGGCCAAAGAATAGCCAGCCCACGGATATAGCCAACTCGGTTTACCGTGCCACCATCCGTACAAAGTAACCCATATTATCAGTCCTGACACAACTGATACCACGAGCATATGGTGCCATAGACTGAGTATGAAGAGTCCGGCCATTATAAAGTGCGGTAAACAGGCCATCGCAGCCTCTACCCAGCTGCCTCTACTATGTGCTTCATAAATTTGCTGTGCCAGGACCCGTGGTTTCCCGCAAGATTCCATGGCAATCTCATTTGCTTCCTTATCGGAGAGTCCCTCTTCCCTCAGGGCCGCGGTCTTTTCCCGGAAATACGCCCCCAACTCCCTCAAAACCCGTACTTCGGTAGCCGGGTCCAGGTGAAGCTGAGACCTCACTTCGTCCATGTAGCTTCTGATTTCAAACTGCATTTTGCCCTCAGGAGTTATCTATGTTGGCTTAAAGACAAGATCCACCGCCGTAGTAAATCCCCTCCACGCGGCCATCTTTTTATCGAGTGCTTGCTTGCCTTTCTCTGTTATGGTGTAATATCGTCGCTCTTGCCCGTTTGGCAATTCACGCCACTTCCCCTGAATAAACCCATCACTTTCCAACTGGTGGAGGTCGGGATATACCGTTCCTTCCCTAAACTGGAAATATCCCTTACTCCTGTTTTCTATCTCCTTGATTAGCTGGTAACCATAGGCCTCCCAGTTCTCATTTATCAAGAAAAGCAAAAGACAATCAGCATTGTCTCTCAAGAGGTCTGACTCGTATTTTGGTATACTATTTTTCATAGCTAGTACCTCACCCTTCTTCTATAGCTGAATGATACCAAGACATGCTATGTCTGTCAATCAGCCTCTGCCTATAGCAGTAAATCGTCAAGTAATCCTTAGTGGCACTTAGAACTTATCCGTAAATAAAATATACTTTTAGGGATATACACTTGACTCTTGTTAAGCAGATATATAGGGAAATTGCTTCACGCTACTGGCCAAATTAATGGTATTTGAACGGTTTCTCTCCGCTAGCCATGTGTTTTCGAGACAAAAGTGGCGCATATCCACCACTACAAGGATGAAGTGCATAGCCCTATATACTTTTCCTATAGGTCTTGTTATGTTGGTCTCTATAATAAACCCTTATTAAAAGGAGGTCATATGTCAAAAATTCAATCATGGGAAGTGTCCGACCCTTTTTGGGAAAAGGTCGAACCTCTTATTCCGGAGCCAAAGCGCGACCCTAACAAAACATATCTGCGTAAGCCCGGAGGAGGCAGAAAGCCAATGCCGTCGAGACAAATATTCAGTGCTATCCTTTATGTGCTGCGGACAGGATGCCAATGGAAAGCGCTGCCCAAGGAACGATTTGGAAGCCCGAGTGCGATTCATACTCATTTTATGCGATGGACGCGGGCCGGTTTTTTTGTTGCTCTCTGGCGAGCCGGTCTTGCCGAATATGATGAAATGGAGGGCATCGCCTGGAGTTGGCAAAGCATAGATGGCGCCTTGACCAAGGCCCCTCTGGCACAAGAAACTGTTGGCCGAAACCCGACCGACCGTCGGAAAAAAGGGACCAAACGACATTTGCTGGTGGATGGCCGTGGTGTCCCGCTATCACTCGTCGTGACCGGAGCAAACCGGCATGATGTAACCCAACTGGATCTCGTATTGGATGAAATTATCACCGACCGTCCTAAAGATATTGAGCAAAATTTATGTGCCGACAGGGGTTATAGCGGCCAACCGACATTACAGACGATTGTTTCCAAGAGATATATTCCTCACGTGAAAAAAAGAGGAGAAGAAATTCAGGAAAAAAAGAAGGATCCCGCGTGGAAAGCCAGGAGATGGGTAGTTGAAGTAAGTCACTCATGGTTCAATCGCTTTCGAAAAATACTAGTCCGCTATGAAAAGCTGACCGAATCTTATATGGCCTTGTTGCATATGGCTGCTGCTATAATCGCCTTCCGAAAGGCAAGTTTTATTTACGGATAAGTTCTAAGCCAAGAAGAGTAGGTGGGGATGAAATGAAAGACTACTCTCTTATGGCTTGGGCGTTTGTGCCACTCTTTCACCTTTTTGGAGTCATGACTCTTGACGTTATCCAGAATAATGTGAATCCCACCGGATGGATGGGCATGCAGTAATTGGTTCATGAAGGCAATGAACTCCCGTGACCGGTGGCGTTCCTCGATGCGGGGAACAACGTGTCCAGCCTGTACTTCTAAGGCGGCGTATAGTTGGACGGTGCCGTTACGCTTGTAGTCGTGAGTTCGCCGCTCAATCTGTCCCGGACGCATTGGTAACAACGGCTGAGTTCTATCCAGCGCCTGCACCTGGGTTTTTTCATCTACACACAACACTACGGCATTTTCCGGCGGATGCATATACAGCCCAACGACGTCCACCACCTTAGCGGTAAAATCGGGGTCATTTGACACGGAGAAAGTACCTACCAGATGTGGCTTCAGGTTGGCCTGACGCAGAATTTGGTGAACTGTATCCCGTCCGACCCCTGTAGCTTTAGCCAGGGTTCGTACGCTCCAGTGTGTCTCTCCTACAGGTTTTTGGTTACAGGCTGTTTCGATTACCCTTAGCCGGTCTGCATCAGTATATTGCCTGGGTTTTCCCGACCGCGGCCGGTCTTCTAAACCAACCAACCTCTCACCAAAAAACCGCTGACGCCACTGCACTATCATAGACCGCTGTAGCCTCACCTCCTGGGCTATCGCCGTATTGGTCATCCCTTCCGCCGCCAGCAGGATGAGACGAGCACGCTGTGCCTTTCTATAGGGGGCAATCCGTGAATTTGAGATACTTTCCAATATCTCCTTTTCTTCCCCATTCAATACGATGGGAGCCGCTTTTCTGCTCATGCTCCCCATCATATCATATTTGGATATTATCTGTCTATTTATTAGTCTGACAAGACACTAGCAAATCCGATTTGAAAGCATAACCCTTAATGCTCGGAGTCTGGAATTTATCCGCCCAGCCTTCCAGTACATCAATAAACTTCTCGACATTTTGGGTGCTACCAAAGGCATTGATCAGGTCTTCATCGTATTTGTCATGCCAGTATTCTTGAAATACAGTGTGTTCGCTGCTGAGTTCTTGAAGGTTCTCACTGTAAATAGACCACCTCATTCCAGCGTATGAGGTTAGCCACAGACCATACTTGACTGCTTCTTTTTTGAGAAACTGGCTGGTGGTTTCCGTTTCAATGCCTGCTTCTTTCTTCAGGGCAAACTCTAGGGCATCTGGCCCCAGGTAAGCATCAAGTGCCGGCGGTATTTCCAGTCCGACACTGTTCATTGCTTCCTTGCTGGAACTCCAAAGCTGATCTATGAAGATGTCCCATATCACTTGAAAATCTTTTGCCCCTTTACTTCCGCTGGATACCCCTCCAAGAAAGTTGCCTTTTGCCTTATACGCCTCATAGTAATCGATCATTATATCGGCAAATGACTTGGCATATGTGGGTATGTACCCGCCGGGGTCAACGACGACTAAATCCCACATCGGGTCATAAAGGCTTGTCTCCGCGGCGAGTACGTTAGAGATTAATTCCCGTTGTCCTAAATGCTTCTCCGTAGCCAGCGCGATTTTCACAACACCCCCTCTTGCTATATCCTTAATGGTCTCGGTCTGATAAGTCCGCCCTGTGTCATCATCCTTCCATTCCATTCTAAAGGTGTGCTCGTCAGGCACGACCTCGGATTCCCCGATAAGGAAATCCGAGGCCCCGAGTGGCACTTCCTTAGCACCCAGGCTGTTGTCTCCTACATAGGCTTCTATATCCAGGTAATCGTCGTCCAGGTTGTTGACGTAAACCTGAGCTACCGGTCCCACATGTTTTTCAGTCTGCAGTATTACACGGGCCGTTTCTCCGGCCTCTATGTTTCTGCTGGTTTCAGTGTAGTATTCCTTAGATGTATCAAGGTCCTGCCATGTGAGCTTGAATGTATGTTCGCCAGGCAACACTTCAAGATGCTGATCAGCCCGCTGGAAATAGGACTCCTTCGAGCCAGCGGAGATGTTTTCTCTCCAAATCCACTTATCGTCTACCCATACCGTTACATACAAACGATCGTCATCTTCATTATCGACATAAAGTTCAACAACCCCTGGCTGCTTTAGTATGTCAAAGGTTACTGATATCGTCTCTCCTGCACTTATCCACGTAGTATGAGCCCGTATCTGGGTCTTCCCACCATGATATGCTAAATATGTGACTACCGGGAGAAAGATTATAGTTAAGTGCATAATCCTCCATAGCAAAGGGAAGCCGGGAGAGGAATTTGGTAGTGTTACACAAGTAATGCTAAGTTATAATCACAGATGAAATATTTGATCG
>JAGXOF010000049.1:1549-6749 GCA_023660035.1 Dehalococcoidia bacterium LH_S1 | reverse complement strand
CGATGGGAAAGGCTTGCCAGGTAAGGGGCTCTGGAAGCACTGCGCAACGGTGCCAGGAAGTCGAAGAACGGCAAGCACGAGGAGCGGCTTGTGAGTGAAGTCAACCGCATGCGCGGTGTGGTTGCCGAACTTACTGCGGAAAACCTGACTCTGAAAAAGGGGGGCTTGGTTTGAGGCCGCACCGGCGCTATACTGAAGAAGAGAAGAGAGTCTTGCTGAATACGGTAGATATTTCTGGCACCTTGAGGCGAAACTGAAAATGTTTGAGGAGGAGGCAGATAACGGTATTCGCTTCATGCGTGGCTAGGCTTATCAGGCTATCCACTTGTTATACCGGTAAAATAGCCGGCAAAGGGGTATTATGAACACGGATCTCTCATTTATTACAAACGAAGAAAACCAAAGCCTTAAAGATAGATTTAGTGTTCTGATCAAGGACACGTCATTTTTTGATTGTCTTGTAGGGTATTTCTACTCAAGCGGGTTCCATGCCATTTATCCCTCCCTTGAAAAAACAGAGAAAATTAGAATTTTGATTGGTATCGGTACCAACAGACAAACATTTGTAGTGATGGAAAAGGGCAATAATCCCACCCAGAAAACATTTGATTTCTCACACGCCGAAACCAAGCAGGAAATTGAAAATCTTGTCGAAAACGAAATGGCCGAGTCTGAAGATAACAGAAATGTTGAAAATGGCGTACACACCTTTATTAATTGGATGCGCAACGGGAAACTGGAAATCAGGGCCTATCCCTCGCAGGATATCCATGCCAAACTCTACATAATGACATTCAGGGAAAGTGACCGAGATATCGGCCGTGTTATCACAGGCTCCAGTAATTTTACCTGGAGCGGGTTGGGAGACAATCTCGAATTTAATGTGGAACTGAAGAACAGAAGCGACTATGACTTTGCTAAAAATAAATTTGAGGAATTATGGCGTAACGCTGTAGATGTCAGCGAGAAATATGTACAAACTATTCAGGATAAAACATGGTTAACGCAAAGCATAACACCCTATCAGCTCTATCTGAAGTTTCTTTACGAATACTTTAAAGATGAGCTCAGCCGGACGGATGAGGTGTTTGTAAAGTATCTGCCCCAGGAGTTTAAAAAACTCGAATACCAGGAACAGGCGGTTTTGAATGCCAAAAAGATACTCTTGGAATACGGCGGCGTCTTTATTTCTGATGTTGTAGGCCTTGGGAAAACCTATGTCTCAGCAATGCTCGCGGGACAACTGGACAGCAGGACACTCGTAATCGCGCCGCCTGTGCTTTTGGAAAAATCCAATCCAGGGTCATGGACCAATGTCTTTTCGGACTTTAGAGTGCCCGCGGATTTTGAATCATTTGGCAAACTGGACGACCTCTTAAACAGGGGAACGGATAGATATATCAATATTATCATAGATGAAGCGCACCGTTTTCGCACAGAGACAACCATAACCTACGAAAAACTGGCGGAAATATGCCGGGGCAAACGGGTTATTCTGGTAACGGCAACACCGTATAATAATACACCAAGAGATATTCTAAGCCTGCTGAAACTGTTTCAGAAACCCAAAAAAAGTACAATCCCTAACCTCCCGGATCTAGAATCGTTTTTCATCAAACTTGAAAAGAAACTTAAAAACCTGGACCGAAAAAAGGACTATGGCGAATATATCAACACCGTAAAAGAAAATTCCCGGGAAATACGAGACAAGGTGCTGAAATATCTGATGGTACGGCGTACCCGGACGGAAATAGAAAAATATTTCAGTAAAGACATACAAGAGCAGGGGCTGAGATTCCCGCAGGTTGAAAAACCAGCCCCTTTCTTCTATGAGCTGAATGAAAAAGAAGACGATATTTTTAATAAAACCATTGATCTGATTGCCAATCAATTCAAATACGCCCGCTATATGCCTATGCTCTATTACACAGGTAAAATTGATCAGCTCGAAAAGCAGTCTCAGCACAACATGGGCAGGTTCATGAAAATTCTGCTGGTCAAGCGGTTGGAGAGCAGTTTTTTCGCATTTCGAAACTCAGTGGACAGATTCCTGCATTCTTATGAGATGTTCTTAAAAGAGTTAAATAATGGCTATGTGTATGTCAGTAAGAAGTATACCAATAAAATATTTGAGCTGCTGGAAAACGATGATGACGTGGCGATCCAAACATTGATTGATGAAGGCAAGGCTGGAAAATATGCGAGCAAGGATTTCAGGACAGACCTGAGAACAGACCTGGAACATGATCTTGCAATTTTGAAGGAAATTAAAAATCTCTGGCAGGGGGTGGGACGTGATCCTAAACTTTTGAAATTCAAAAGCGAACTATCAAAAAACCACATTCTGGAAAAGGGTCGCCTTGTCATTTTTACCGAATCCAAAGAAACCGCCAATTACCTGTACAAGAATGTTAATGAAGAATATCCGGGTAAGGTACTATTGTTTACCGGTGATTCCGGCGAATCTGTCCGCGACAAAGTAATTGACAACTTTGATGCCCGGGCAAAGCATAAAAAAGATGAACATCGCATCCTGATTTCAACCGAGGTTCTGTCCGAAGGGGTAAACCTGCACCGCGCCAACGTGGTGATCAATTATGATATTCCCTGGAATCCGACCCGCATGATGCAGAGAGTGGGGCGTATCAACCGGGTGGATACACCTTTTGACGTCATCCATACGTTTAATTTCTTCCCCACTACACAATCCAATGACCAAATCAAACTCAAAGAAGCCGCGGAAGGTAAAATCAACTCCTTTTTAACGCTGCTTGGCGGAGATGCCGAACTGTTAACCGAAGACGAACCCATCGGTTCCCACGAGCTTTTCGACCGTCTGACTTCAAAGAAAACCCTGGAAGGTGATGAAGACGCTGAAGAAAGTGAACTGAAATATCTGCAAGCGATCCGGGATATTCGCGAAAACGATCCGGATCTTTTTGAAAAAATCAAGCATCTGCCAAAAAAAGCCCGCACTGCGAAAGCCTGTCTGCCTAAAAATCAACGCAGGCAGGGAAACACGGATTTCCAGAACGCTCTTATTACCTACTTTCGGCGGGGGAAACTGCAAAAGTTTTTCATGGCGGACAGCAATAACACAGCCACAGAACTGGACTTTATGACAGCCGCCGGACTTCTTGAAAGCGGCCCGGATGAAAAAAAGAAAAAGCTTCCCGAAGCGATGTATGATCTGCTGGATAAAAACAAGGAAGCCTTTATTCTTGCCACCACCGAAGAAATGGCTGAACCCCCAAAAAGTCGAGGCCAGGACAGCAACGCCAAAATCCGGCGGATTTTGAAAGCAACCATGAAAAACCCGCAGAAACTCACTGACGATCAGGAATTCTATCTTAGAAAAGTGGTGATCCAACTTGAGGAAGGCGGTTTGCCCAAGCAAACCGAGAAAAAAACCTCAAAAGCATTAGACGAGCTGAACGAGGAACTGGTAAACCCTTTCAAGGTACTGACAGTCCTGCAGACCCACATACCCGAACGGCTATTGCACAGTTATTACGCGGAACAAAACCCGGCAATATCGGGGAAACGTGAAGTGATACTCTCATTATATTTGACGGGTGAATAAATATGGACAAACAGCAAGCACAGGAAATCATCAGAGAAACTTTCGAGAATAAATTCGACAGAGGTCGTTTTATCGGCTTTATCAAAAATCTCTTGAACCGCATCGATGAGTCTCCATTTATCTATCAGGGTAATTATATCTCGGACGATTATAAAGCCTACATCAAAACCCTGGAGCGGATTGGCAAGTTCAGCGACGGCGAATACGGCATGGATATTCTGATCATCACCTTGCAGAAAGAAACATCACTTGAGCGCGCCCGCACCACGCAGCGTAACTTTATCGCCCGGTATTTAAACGGCAGCCGCGGCGGAAAAATGAAGGACGCGGCGCTGGTCGCCTATGTTTCTTCCGATCAAGCGGACTGGCGTTTTTCCCTGGTCAAGATGGATTATAAATTTGAAAAGACCGAATCCGGAAAAATGAAGGTCAAAGAAGAGTCCACCCCAGCTCGGCGCTGGTCGTTTCTGGTGGGGGCCAACGAAAAGAGCCACACCGCCCAGAGCCGTCTGGTCAATATCCTGGCCAATGATGAACATGACCCTACGCTTGAAGAAATCGAAAATGCCTTTGACATTGAAACGGTTACCACAGAATTCTTTCTCAAATACCGCGAGCTTTTTCTGCGCACCAAGGAAGAGCTGGATAAAGTTGTTAAAAAAGATCCGAAAGTCAAAGCCGATTTTGAAAATAAAGGCGTGGATACGGTCAACTTTGCCAAGAAACTACTCGGCCAGATCGTGTTCCTCTATTTCCTGCAGAAAAAAGGCTGGTTCGGTGTGAGGCGGGATGATGACTGGGGAACCGGAACAAAACAATTCTTGCGGAAACTGTTTGAAAAAAATCATTCGGATTATCATAACTTTTATAACGATATCCTGGAGCCGCTTTTTTATGAAGCCCTGCGCATCGACCGCAGCCATGATGATGACTATTACAGCCGCTTCAACTGCAAAATTCCGTTCCTAAACGGTGGACTCTTTGACCCCATCGGCAATTACGACTGGGTGCATACCGATATCAACCTGCCCGATGAATTGTTTTCCAACACCAACAAAACCGAAGAAGGCGATATTGGCGACGGCATTCTGGATGTCTTTGACCGCTACAATTTTACCGTGCGGGAAGACGAACCGCTGGAAAAGGAAGTGGCGATTGACCCGGAGCTGCTGGGCAAGGCTTATGAAAAGTTCAATGCCATCCGCCCGGATAATTTCGATGAATTTACCCACGCATTGAAGAGCGGCAAAAAGGGCGAGGAAAGCAAATTCAACAAAAATTTCGGTGTCTATTATACCCCCCGTGAGATTGTCCACTACATGTGCCAGCAGAGCCTGATCAATTATCTGCATACCCAGGCAAATGAGGCAAAACTTCCCATTGACAAGACAGACCTTGAAGACCTCATTGAAGTGGGCGGCCTTATTTCCGAGCATGAGGCAATGGCGCTCAACAAACAGGAAAACATAAAAAATGGAATCCAGAGGTCTTCAGAATATACATTACTTCTATCCGATAGTATTCGCAAGAATGCCAAATCCATAGATGAGTGGCTATCTAACATCACTGTCTGTGACCCTGCTGTGGGCTCCGGCGCCTTTCCAGTGGGTATGATGA
>JAGXOF010000049.1:0-1449 GCA_023660035.1 Dehalococcoidia bacterium LH_S1 | reverse complement strand
ATCACTGTCTGTGACCCTGCTGTGGGCTCCGGCGCCTTTCCAGTGGGTATGATGAACGAAATTGTCCGCGCCAGAAATGTCTTATCTGTTTTTCTGGATGACAAGAAACGAAACGATTATGAATTCAAACGCCGCTGTATCGAGCATTCCCTCTACGGCGTGGATATTGACCCGGGCGCAGTGGAGATTGCCAAATTGCGGTTATGGCTGTCGCTGGTGGTGGATGAGGAAAATATTAAAAACATCAAGCCATTGCCGAATCTGGATTACCGGGTTATGCAGGGTAATAGCCTGATTTCGGAGTTTCTGGGGATTAACTTCGATGAGAAAAAAGAGAAAAACAGCGAAACCCTGATGTTCAAGGATGAGACCGATGAATTGATTGAGCGTTTGCAAAAGAAAAAGGCTGAATTCCTGAATGAACCAAATGTATCCCTTAAATCAAATCTGAAAGAAGAAATTGAAGGCATGCTGGTTAAAATATTTGAATCCAAATTAAAAACTCAAAAAGCGGATTACTTCAACAAATTAAAGGATATTGAAAATAAATACTCGGCTTTGCCAAATCAAAAACAAAAAGATGAATACATTAAACAGAAAACAGAAAAACTTTATAAAGAATTCGGGTTTAACCTTGAATCAGCAGAAAAACAACTGCGCGACTTTACTAGCGGCAAGCAGATTAAACCCTTCTTCTTATGGGAACTCTATTTTTCTGAGGTGTTTCATAATAAAGGCGGCTTTGATGTGGTGATTGCCAATCCGCCGTATATTCAATTAAAGAAAGATGGCGGAAGATTAGCAAATATGTTCAAAAACAGCGGATATAAAACATTTGAGCGGACCGGAGATATTTATGCTCTATTCTATGAAAAGGGCTTGAATATACTCAAAAGTATGGGGTATCTGTGTTTCATCTCCAGCAATAAATGGATGAGAGCCGGATACGGCAAAAGCCTGAGGAGGTTTTTCAATTCATACAATCCGCTTTTACTCATTGACTTAGGTCCGGGTGTTTTTGAGAGCTCCACGGTTGATACCAACATTTTCATTATTCAAAAAAGCGATCCTCAAGGACAGTTATCAGGCATAACCCTCAATGCCGAAGCTAAAAATGCGAATTTATCTGATTTTATCAATAGGAATAAGAAGATGTTGCCGAAAATGGGTGCAGGTGCCTGGTTTATCGGAAATCAGGCACAGCGGGACTTGAAAGAAAAAATCGAGCGAATCGGCAAACCATTAAAAGAGTGGGATGTAAATATTTATTTCGGTGTTTTAACAGGCTTGAATGAAGCGTTTATCATTGACACAGCCACCCGTGACCGTCTTGTAGAGGAAGACCCCAAAAGCGCGGAAATCTTAAAACCAATTTTACGCGGACGGGATATTAAACGCTATGGCTATGAATGGGCGGGATTGTGGATAATTGCAAGCGGTTTTGATATT
>JAGXOF010000048.1 GCA_023660035.1 Dehalococcoidia bacterium LH_S1 | reverse complement strand
TTCCAGGAGGTAGTAACGCACTGGCGACCGCTTCACGGTTGGGGCTTCCGTCTGACATCGTCAACAATGCCCAGCAGATGCTGGGAGAGGGAACACAGGAGATGGAGAGGCTCCTGTCGGACTTGAACACGGAAAAGCAAAGAGTCGAAGCCTTAAGGGATGAGCTGGAGAAAGAGCGAAGTGAAGCGGAAAATCTCAAGAAGCAATGGGAACGAGAGCTTAATAATGTAAAGAACGAGAGACAGAGAATCCTCCAGGAAGCCAGGGACCAGGTTACCTCTGAGGCGGCTGAACTTCAGAGGCAAATCCGGCAGGCGAACGCAGAGCTAAAGAAAGCCAAATCCAGAGAAAGCATCGATACAGCGAAAAAAACGCTGGAAACCGTCCACCAGCAGATGAAGACTTCAACCTGGCAAACGGGCACTACAGAAGGCGAAGAAGAGGGGGAGCTTACCGGGGGCACCATCTCCGTGGGAGATGAAGTGGAAGTGATGGACACCCACGCCAGGGGAACCGTCCTCTCCCTGATGGAGAAAACGGGAGAGGTTGAGGTGCAGGTCGGACAAATAAAGCTCAAGACAAACGTGAGCGAGCTCAAGAAGGTAAAGCCCGGCGGCGAGACAGTCCCATCACGCCCACCCGCCATCAAGAAAAACCTGAGAGGACGCAAAAGCCTTGCGGAACTCGATTTAAGGGGCAAAAGGGCCGAAGATATAGCGCCCGAACTCGACCGCTACCTCAACGATGCCTCGCTTACGGGTTTGGGAGAGGTTAGCATAATCCACGGATATGGCACCGGCACAGTCCGGCAAATCGTCAGGGACACGCTTGCCTCCCACCCTCTGGTCAAATCCTACCGGCCGGGCAAGCCGGATGAAGGAAGCGACGGAGTAACGATTGCCAGTCTTTGAATTACCATGTTGACACAACAGCGAAGCCAAGTCACCAAAAGGAAAACCCTTCACCTGCTCGACGAGCTGGAGTCTGCCAAAGACGGAGTAGCAAAATCCCTGTATCTAGCGTCAGGGCAGCCCAGGCCCGACATACACCCATTGATCACCTCAACCATAGAAGACGCCCCAACGGATGCCCTCGATACAATTGCCAAATCCAAGACAGGCTCTGCACTCTTTTGGGGCGAAGAACACAAATGCCTTATACTCCCCCCTTTCCCCCTCCAGGAAAGCCACACCTCCACCGGATATAACGTTGATCCCCTGCGCTCATTCCTCACCCAGGAATTGAAGGTCGCTTTGGTTCTGGTGAGGCTGGGAGAATATGCAGTAGGAGTTTTCGACGGTGAAAACTTAGTCTCTAGTAAGGTTGGCACAGGATTGGTTCACTCGCGGGAGAAGAAAGGCGGCACATCGCAGCGCCGTTTTCAAAGGCATAGAGAGAAGCAAATGGAATACTTCTTTGAGCGGGTGTGCGGTCACGCCCGTGAGCACTTGGAACCCCACCTTCGCCACCTTGACTACGTCCTCTATGGAGGCGAACGCAGTACCATTCTCCCCTTCCGCAAGCAATGCTCATTCCTGCAAAAATTCGATGACCGCACTCTGGAATGGCTTCTCGATGTACGGCATCCCAAGCAAGCGACATTGAAACATGCCATAATTCAGGCATGGTCGAGCACAGTTCTCCAGTGGCAGGAAAGTTAAGCCCATTGATCAAAAAGCTATAATATGGGTTATACAACTTAAGGAGGTGGAGCAATGGTGCGAATCATCGTTGAACGAAGAGTAAAAGAGGGGAAGGACAACGATCTTCTGGAGATGCTTCGTGAACTCAGAGCCAGGGCTCTACACTAACCGGGATATGTCTCCGGAGAAACGCTGGTGGGAAACGACGCCCCGTCACTCTATGTCGTCATCAGCAACTGGGCCAGCGGGGAAGCCTGGGAAACATGGGCAAACAGCAAACAGCGTAAGGATTATGTTCGCTAACCTGCACCTCAACGCTTCCGCAGTACAGCATCGCCAACACCCACATCCAGTAAGTCCGCCACCACATGGCACTTGCACTTCAGGAGAAAAACGATATTGGCATCCTCATCGCTGAGGGATTCGTAGTTGCCTTGTCCCTTAGCAATGATGAGATCCGCCGAATTAAATATCTCCAGCATTTCAGGGGAACACTGGGGAAGGATAGTTGCCGGCGCATCTGAGCCATTGGAGACAATAGTTGCTACCTCATCCAATCCGACTGCCAAAGCGTCATCCATAATAGCATCGTTTATAATGGGAGCCTCTCTGACAGCGAATGTTATGTCAATATGATTGTTATACTGGAGAAGCTGCTCTACCAAAAGCTTGTCAAACACAATCTCCCCGGCATTGTCCCCCAGATACAGAAGCCTTGTGCAATTTGCCAGCTCTGCCCGGAACTGCTGGTAATCATCACAAACAAGGGGCACCGACAAAGCCGAGTCGATAATTGAATCCAGGTCCGTGTGAAGAACCTGAGGGCCAAGATCGATGGAGTTGCCGGCTATGGCCATCTTGCAAGCGACAAGCAGTGGGTCATCCGAACTGACCACAATTTCCTTCAAGCGAGGATAGAGCGACAAAGCGGTTTCGTTAGCCTGAGATTTCACTTCGCGGTACGGATCGGCATTTCCCGTGAGCTCATGGACAATCTTGTAGACTCGCTGGGCAATCTCAGGCGGTCTCGCTTCAAGGGGGAGATCGGGAATCACTTCTGCGACCGAGTTCATCACTCTACGCTGAACGATCTCGTCATTGGTCGCTGCCTTCGCCGCTCTCAATGCCTGCGTTATAAAACATGGTATGCAATCGATGTATGTTCTCAAACATGCCCTCCGCGCTTCTCCGAGTTTAACTCACAAGCTCGGATTGTACAAGCGCTCAACACTACATCTCGTCGAGGGCTCTCTTCCAATACAAAATGGACCAGCAAAGGTTGGTAGAGTCTATTATCATCTGTCTATGCAAGTTGGCCACAAAATCCTTTCAATTTGCTTACAATTTTGCCGACAGGCACAGGGCACAGAGAAATAATTGGAGACAGAGAAGGCTACGGCTTTTCGCTCCGGCGGGCGAGAAACAGAGATTTCTCCCTTCGGTCGAAATGACACCGTCCTGAGAAGTGTAGGTCGGCATTTTACATGCCGCCTGGGCCTGTTCCTGGATTCCGGATTTCGCCGGAATGACACCTCCACACACCACCTGAGATTGCTTCGTCGTCCGCCCCTGGCGGATCCCCCGGAATGACGCGGCCAAAATTGCAAAGAGTGTTCGGCTTCCGCTATAATCATCCACGATGGCTAATAAATACAGAGACCACAATTGTGGTGAGCTGAACAGCGCTCACATCGGGGAAAGGGTGAGTGTGGCAGGGTGGGTGAATCGCCGAAGGGACCACGGTGGACTAATATTTATCGACCTCAGGGATCAAACCGGACTGCTACAGGTTGTCTTTGACCCGCAGGTAACCGGGGAAGGACACAGGACAGCCGACCAGGCACGCGGTGAATATGTGCTTTCAGTGACTGGCGAGGTCTTCAGGCGTCCCGAGGGCATGGAGAATCCCAGGCTTTCCACTGGTGAGATAGAACTAAGTGCGAACGAAGTCCAAATACTTAATGTCTCCAGGCCCATGCCCTTCCCTCTTGACGATGATTCTGAGATCGACGAGAGCATCCGGCTCAAATATCGCTATCTTGATCTGCGGCGACCCCGGATGAAGAGCAACGTTTTCCTCCGGCATCGCGTTATCAAGTTGATGCGGGATTTCCTGGATGCCAGGGGATTCATAGAGATCGAAACCCCCATACTCCTCAAAAGCACACCGGAGGGAGCGCGGGACTACCTTGTACCCAGCCGGCTTTACCCCGGTAAATTCTACGCCCTACCACAGTCGCCTCAGCAGCTCAAACAGCTTCTCATGGTATCGGGATTTGAGAAGTACTTCCAGATCGCCCGGTGCTTCCGCGACGAGGACCAGCGAGCGGACCGCCAGCCCGAGTTTACCCAGCTCGACCTGGAGATGAGTTTCGTTGAGGAAGAGGATATTCTAGGATTGATGGAGGAACTCTTCATCGCTGTGGTGGGGGATGTCAGGCCGGATGTCGAGATGACGAAACCGTTTCTCCGGCTCTCGTATGCCGAGACAATGGCAAAGTACGGCACGGATAAACCTGATTTGCGCTTCGGACTGGAGCTGGCGGACGTCTCGGACCTTGTTGCCGACTCGGGATTTGAGGTCTTTCGAAGCACGATCGCCAACGGCGGCATAGTCAAGGGATTTGCGGCTCCCGGCTGCGCGGATTACTCGAGGAAACAGCAAGCGGAGCTGGTGGATTTCGTCAGAGAGCGCGGAGCCAAGGGGCTGGTCACTATGGCTCTTGAAGGCGAAAGCGGAGAGCCGCTTGAGGACCTCACTCCGGAAAAGGTTCGCTCGGCGGTTACCAAGTTCTTCTCCATTGAGGAATTAAGGGCGATTGCAAAGCGGGTGAACGCTGGCGTCGGCGACTTTATTCTCCTGGTAGCGGATAAGGAATCGGTCGTCAATGCGGCCTTGAGCCAGCTTCGCCTTGAGATGGGCAGCCGACTCGGATTGCAGGATCCCAATCGCATGGTCTTCTGTTTCATCCAGGATTACCCCATGATGGAATGGAATGAAGACGATAATGAATGGGAATCAATGCATCATCCCTTCACCGCTCTCCAGGATGAGGATGTCGCTCTGATGGATACGGACCCCGGCAAGGCCAGGGCCAAGCACTATGATTTCGTATGCAACGGATTCGAGCTTTCCAGCGGCTCGATCAGGATTCACGACGGACAACTGCAGCGGAAGATATTCAGTCTCCTGGGATACACCGATGAAGAGATCACGGAGCGGTTCGGGCATTTGCTGGAGGCGCTGGATTTCGGGGCACCACCTCATGGTGGCATAGCGCCGGGTATCGACCGCTTTGTGATGCTGCTTGCGGGCGAGGAAAATATTCGCGACGTAATTGCCTTCCCCAAGACAAAAACCGCTGCCGATCTCATGACCAACTCCCCGGATATCGTCTCTCCGGAGCAGTTAGAGGAACTGCATTTGCAGTTGCGTGAGGAAGCCTCTTAGATAAAGTAGGTCTTGGGAATAGGGAAACCGTTAAAGCGGGATGCATAGGCAGTGGTATAGGCCCCTGTGGATGGAATATATACCCTCTCGCCTATTTCAGGCTCGGGCATGACAACCTCATTTGAGATAACGTCAAAGCTGTCACAGGCGGGTCCTGCCAGCACATATTTGCCCAATGGTGTATCCTTGTTTAACATGATCGGGTAGTCGATGCCGCCAATGCTTTCCATCAGGCCGTTGAAAACGCCGACATCCAGGTAAACCCAGTCCTGACCGTCACGTTTGGCCTTGGCGATAACGGTGGCCACGAGAATTCCCGCTTCGCCGACGAAAGCCCGGCCGGGTTCGACAAATACCTCGACGCCCTCCGGGAATTCCTCTTTCAGCGTCCTGTTTATTTCTTCTCCAATGCGACTGCATGTAGGAATGGAGTCGGTTCTATATTCAATGGGAAAGCCGCCACCCAGATTCAGCATGTTCAGTCCCCTCCCCTCGTCCCTTGCCATATCCCACACTTTTCTGCTTTTCCTTATAGCATCAACCCACGAACTCTCGTTGATACACTGCGAGCCGACGTGGAAACTTATACCGCAAGGATTTAAGTCGCGTTCAGAAGCCTTCACGAGCAATCTGACAGCCTCCTCCGTTTCCACGCCAAACTTCCTCTCCAATGGCCACTGGCTGCCCTTGTTGGAGACCACTAACCGCACGTAGACGTTGCTGCCGGGAGCAAACTGTTCCAGCTTGTCGATTTCATCATCGGAATCGAAGGCGAAGTATTCCACGCCCGCCTCATAAGCTTCTTGAATAAACGGAATACTCTTTATAGGATTGCTGGATATTATCCTCTGCGGCGATATGCCGCGGTTGAGCAACGGTCGTAATTCGCCCTCTGAGGACACCTCAAAATTAGCCCCCAGCTCATCCATGACCTCAACGATGCGCTTATGGGGATTTGTCTTAACTGCGTAGAACAACCGGGCATTGCTCATTGCCTGCCGGCATTGCTTGAATTTATCTCGGATTGTATCCATATCGATCACAAGGTGTGGAGTCTTTCTGGATGCAGAAAAATTCTCAACACGCTCAACAATATTTCCACTGAGGGTTGATGCTATGGTGTTTTTCATAAATCCTCAACCTCTTTATTAATTAATGATTTCGAGCAATGGTCAGTTTATACGGTTTACAACGGAATCCCTTGAGTGGCGTTTCTTATACCACCCCTCTTGCCTGAACTCTTATTGAAAAGCCAAGCATTCAAAGGACCTGTTAAACACGTACAACTAATAATAATCTTATACCTCTATTCCTGATTCAGGGCGGTTGAGGAGATAGCTTCTGATGTCGCTTAATCCAAATCTCTCCTTCAGCACTTTGATAGCATCTTCAGGTTTGAATTCTTTGCAGGAGAAAAGGTCAATATTCAGTGATGATTGACCGGGTAGAATGTGGATACTTATGTGGCTTTCAGCGAGGAGAACAAATCCTGATACCCCAGTCTCGTCCGATGTGTCGCCTTCATATGCGGAGACCTGGGGAGTAGAAACCTTTGTCATGTTAATTTGGTCGGGACAGTTATCGAGGAAATTGTAGATTAACTCCGTGTCCCTTATCTTGTTGATGTCACCTCCATATCCTTCGATAATCAGGTGCATTGGTCCCACCTCCTTTTCTTAATTGCTAACTAAAGCCTGCATTCTCCAAGAGCTTGCGCTTGAACCATCTGTCAAGGTCGTTCTTGTTTATCCGACATGATCTTCCGATCTTCCCCGCCGGTACCTTGCCTTCATGGCACCACCGTTGGATGGTCACTTTACTGACCTTCAGGATTTCGCCTACTTCTTCTGTTGATAACAAATAATCAGGGTCCATAAATTAGGACATCACCCCCTTTCGCGAGAAATTTCAGCGAGGATATGTTAGCACACTTTAGAATACAATACAATGTCCTGGCTGACCACATAGGTAACACTGGACTACGGATTTTAGCAAGTTCTTTTTCAATATACCCTACCGGAGCAAGATAGGCAAGGGATTGATGTGGACGATTGAAATTATATTCTATAAGCCATTCGGTTAGCCGGGGATTGAGTTCTTCAGGGTCTAAAGATAGATTGGAGTCGTAGAGCCATTCATACTCTAATGTCTGGTTGAATCTCTCTACCTCCGGGTTATCCTTAG
>JAGXOF010000047.1 GCA_023660035.1 Dehalococcoidia bacterium LH_S1 | reverse complement strand
CCCTCAAAGTCCAGTTTTCAAGCAGAAACAGTCCAGTTTTCAGCTGTAGATAACAGGGAAGGAACCAATATTGACAAGTTCACGGGGCCATACTATACTTGGCCTTGTGAAGGGGCAAGTCCCTCTCCCCCCTGTCGTCCCAAAAGCAACAATCAGTTTTGACAGGGCTAGTCGGCAGCGGCTAGCCCTTGTGGTATGAACCATGAATCTCTATGGAATCATCCCAATCCTCTCGGACACGGGTCGGTGGGCCGAGTTCACGCGGAAGCTGGGCACACGGCAGGGGAAAATAACAGTCATCGACGGGGCCAAACCGTTCCTCCTGGCCTGCCTTCGCCACAGTTTGAGGAAACCGATCCTGGTCATAACACCCGATACCGAAAGGGCAAAGACACTTCAGGAAGAGATAGCTGCATGGTCTCATCCCGACACCACGGTTCACCTTTTCCCCGAAATCGATGTCCTTCCCTATGAGCGTCTCACCCCTGACCCCCAGACCGTCCAGAGCAGGCTGCGGGTACTCTCCGCCCTGAGCATCGAGGAAGACGGACCTCTCATGGTCGTGGCACCGGCGCATGCGGCATCTCAGAAAACGGTATCCCCTGCGGATTTCGCCGCATCCTGCAAGGTCATCAAGCAGGGAATGAACATCGAGCCTGACTGCCTAATGGACTACTGCACCGCCGCGGGGTATGAGTCAGGCGAGCTTGTGGAGGTCCAGAGGAAGGCGAGCAAGCGCGGCGGAATCGTCGATATATACTCCCCGAACAACGACTGGCCCGCCCGCATCGATTTCTTCGGCAACCAGGTGGAGAGCATCCGGTGGTTCGACCCCGCCACACAGCGTTCTCTCGAAACCACCGAATCGTTAACCATTGTCCCGGCACGGGAGGTGCTGCCGCCAACTCCACAGGATGTAGAACAGGCCTTCGGCGCACTGGACCTTTCCGGCTGCGCAAAGGAGACACAGGGAACCTTCGAAAGGGACCGCGAGCTTCTGATCAACGGGCAGGGGCCCGACGGGTTCCAGTTCTATGTTCCATTCTTCAATCACAGCATGCTGGTCGATTACTTCCCGCAGGGCTCGCTCATCGTCCTGGATAACCCCGGAAACATCAGCGCCGAACTCTCAAATCTCGCCTCACAGGCAGCCACACTGCGGGATGGACAGATAGAGAGGGGCGAGCTTCCGAAGAACTTCCCATCGCCGCGCTTCGACTGGACCGAGATAGAGCACAGGATAGAAGATGTCGGGAATCGACTCGCGCTTGAGAAATGGTCCGATGAAAACGCTACCGCCGGTTTCGACTTTCGCCATCCCCCGGAATACGCAGGGCAACTGGAAAACTTCATCGATGATACACAGGACAGGCTTCGGACCGGCCAGCGAATCATAGCCGTCTCACGGCAAGCCGACAGGCTGGCCGAGCTCTTCAAGGAAAAGGACATGTTCGTCACACCTCAGGAGAAAGTGGAGCAGGTGCCGCAGTCCGAGACACTGACCCTCATTCAAGGATCGTTATCCGGCGGCTGGGTCTTCGACGGGACATCCCTCTTCACCGATGCCGAACTCTTCGGGTTCGTAAAGAAGCGCCGTTATTTCCCCGTGCGGCGCACCCAGCGCGAGGCTCTCCTAGCCGACCTCTCCATCGGCGATTATATCGTTCACACGGACCACGGAATCGCCAAGTTCTCCGGAATGATAAGGCTTTCTTCCGACGGAACCGAGAACGAGTACCTGGTCCTCGAATACTCCGAGGGCGACAAGCTGTATGTTCCTTCCACGCAGGCCGACAGGGTGAACCGGTACATCGGCCCCGGCGGCCACGCCCCTTCCCTGAGCAGGCTGCACACAGGCGAGTGGGCCCGCACCAAACAGAGGGTCAAGAAAGCAGCGGAGGAGGTGGCACGGGAACTCCTCGACATCTACGCATCACGGGAGGTATCCCAGGGAATCTCGTTCTCCCCGGATACAGTGTGGCAGCAGGAGCTGGAGGCTTCCTTCCCCTACGTGGAGACTCCCGAACAGAGGGAGACAATCCAGGATGTAAAAGCCGACATGGAAAGCCAGAGACCGATGGACCGCCTCGTGTGCGGGGATGTCGGCTACGGCAAGACAGAGGTCGCGGTTCGCGCCGCCTTCAAAGCGATAAGCGACGGGAAACAGGTAGCTGTTCTGGTTCCCACAACCGTGCTGGCCCAGCAGCACCTTACCACCTTCAGGGAGAGGCTGGCCGCCTTCCCGGTGATAATCGAGATGCTCAGCCGTTTCCGCGCTCCCCCGGAGCAGCGAGAGGTACTGGAGAAACTGAAGGACGGGTCAGCCGACATCTGCATCGGGACACACCGGCTCCTGCAAAAGGATGTGTTCTTCCACAACCTGGGGCTGGTAATTGTGGACGAGGAACAGAAGTTCGGCGTGGCTCACAAAGAGCAACTCAAGAAATTGAGAGGGGAAGTGGATGTGCTTACGCTGAGCGCCACCCCCATTCCCCGCACCCTGCATATCTCACTCGTCGGGGTCCGTGACATGAGCACGATGGAGACCGCACCTGAGGAGCGATTGCCGATAAAGACCTACGTTACCGAGTACAGCGATGAACTCGTCCGGACGGTGATACTGCGGGAGCTTGACAGAAGCGGGCAGGTCTTCTTCGTCCACAACCGGGTGCAGAGCATCGGGTTTGTGGCCAACGAGTTGAGGGAGCTTGTGCCAGAGGCTCGCATCGCCATCGCTCACGGGCAGATGCCGGAGGAGGATCTGGAGTCGGTGATGGCTGACTTCACGAGCGGGGAGGTGGATGTGCTCGTGTGCACAACGATTATCGAGTCGGGGCTGGACTTACCGAATGTAAACACCCTGATAGTCAATCGCACTGATAAGTTCGGCCTGACGCAGCTCTATCATCTGCGGGGAAGGGTGGGGAGGGGGGACGTCCGCGCATATGCCTATTTCCTGTATGAAAAAGGCAAACGCCTCACCGACCACGCACAGAAGCGACTGAAAACCATATTCGAAACCACCGAGCTCGGCTCCGGCTTCCACATCGCCATGAAGGACCTCGAGATTCGCGGCGCGGGCAACATCCTCGGTTCAGAGCAGAGCGGACACATGGGGGCAGTTGGCTTCGACCTGTACTGCCATTTGCTTGCCCAGGCAGTGGACGAGCTTAAACGCAGCGAAAAGAAAGAGCCTCCCAGGGTCACACAGCCAACCGTTGATTTACCCCTCACAGCCCACATCCCCGAGGAATACATGCCCAACCTCATGAGCCGGCTGGCCCTCTACCAGCGCCTGGCAGGTGTTCAGTCGCATGAGCAAATACAGGGTATAAGACAAGAAACTGAGGGCCGGTTCGGCAAATTCCCCTCTCCCGTTCAAAATCTTCTGTACGTAATAGAGATAAAACTACTGGCCTCCGAGGCAGGCATTCAGAAGGTTTCCACGGAGGGAAAATACATAGTGGTCAGGCCACCCGAGGGAACCCAGATAGACCACGAATCTCTACAACCCACATTCGGGACAAGCATACGCGCGCATCCCCGGTTCGTGCAGCTTAATCCAACCCAGCTCGGAGACCACTGGACGGACATGCTCAGGGAAGTGTTGCAAAGGATAGCATCCGCCTACACTGAGGTGGCCTCCTAATTTTGTACAGGTTTAAGAGAGTGAACATTGACTTTGGTAGGGGATAGCAGTAGAATCAGAGCAAAAGTAGCTGGAAGCGGTTTTTAATCCTCAAATTTTAGTGAATTTTGGAATGCCAGATGACTAATTTGAGGTCTGTCTTCGAGAGGGAAGGGTTTAAGATAGCCTGTGAGGAGGCATTCATAAGCAGAAGATTGGGATAAAGTTCCAGAAACTACATGCTTTGATTTTATATATTACAAAGCCACGAAACCTGACAAAAGAGGGGGTGAAATGAGAGCAAATTCAAGGAAGACCAGGATGGTAGCGTTCTGGAATGTTCCCTTGGTCAGGACTCCAGATAAAGGTCTTCTCCCCTGACCAATTTACCAACGAGCAAGAAAACCTAGCCTGCCACCTTTTGCAGACTATACAAGTATTGACGTTTAAGCACCTAGTCCCTGATTCCCGGCCCCTGAATTCTGGTCCCTGAACCCCAAGCCCTGTTGCGAGGCAAGCTTATAAAGGACCACCACGATCACGCCCAACACAAATCCACCTATGTGAGCCCAGTAGGCTACCCCACCCTGGGCTGATGGACCCAGAGAGCCCACTCCGCTTACGAACTGAAACAGGAACCAGAATCCCAGAAGATAGAAGGCTCGTATACGGAACACCGTAATGAAAAAGAAAAAGACAGCGGTCGTGATCCTGCTGTGCGGAAAGAGGACAATGTAAGACCCCAACACCCCCGCAATCGCCCCACTTGCCCCTATCGTCGGAGTCTGTGAACTCATACTCATCGCCACCTGCAGCCCTGTAGCGGCCAATCCGGCCGCAAGGTAGAACAAAAGATAGCGAAGATGCCCGAACCTGTCCTCTATATTATCCCCGAATACCCACAGAAACAGCATATTCCCCAGGAAGTGCACCCAGCTTCCGTGGACGAACATCGATGTGAACACCGTCACCCAGGTAGGAACGGGGGATGTTATGTCAATTGAAGCCGTCTGTGTTGTGAGTATGTGGAAGCTCAAACCCTGTGTTAGTTCCGCCGGTATCGCTCCAAATTTATAGAAGAATACAGCACGCCCCACATCCCCGAGAGTCAATTCATAGATGAAAATCGCCGCACAGGCCACGATCAATATTACATTGACGATGGGGAAACTGTTCCTTTTCAGGTCGCTGTCAGTAAGCGGAAGCACTGGATATATATCTCCTTCTTCTGATCACGAAAGCCGTTATATTCTAGCATTCGACCGCACATGTCGCAAACCACACCCAGATCAAGCTGAAACTTGACTGAAGAACCATCAAATGTTATATATGTAAATGTCCTTTTTAAATGGCAGCGTAGCTCAAGGGCAGAGCGGGGGACTCATAAGCCTCAGGTTGGGGGTTCAAATCCCTCCGCTGCCACTTTCAAGAGATGCAAGGAATTCCCGCAGGAGAGTAAACGAACACTGCTCTTTTTATCATCGTCATACTGATCATGCTTGTGCTGGGACTGTACGTCATCCCACGCTTCCGCATGCAACGGGCCGAGAAGCAGGTGATACACATTTTCCAGGATTATCAGGTAATCAGTGCTGACACTGCCAAGACCATCGATGAATTAGGGCTAACCCCTCCGAATTTGCTTCAACGCATGTTCAGGCGGCGTGACTTCAAACCTTATGCTCTCCAAGGATTGATGCAGGCGGAGATCATCAAGGTAACCGAGGACAACAGACTTTACCTCTCCGAAGAAGACCTCGCTTCCTCCAAGTTCTATAACAAGTAGACAGCCTTCCAGAAAGGGCCTCTCTATTTGTGTCCGCTTAGATGGTCTGTAGTTATGTCAAGCGGCATATCTGAAAGCCGTACCTGACACATATCCCCCATTCATTATCAAGTCTAGCGCTATAAGGGGAGTAGCAGCTACAAATATACCGATATACGCCTGGAATTCAGGACTTTTCAAAACCCGTCGGGCTTCCCGTTTCCACAAGGTAAAATAGTAAGACTGAAAATTCGTTTCCGCCATGATCATGAACATGAGGACTATCACTTCCACATATACGTTATCGTAAGCGCCGATACTAAGGATTCTTGGATGAAAGCCCCCCGTAGGCATGGTTCCAAACGTGGTCAGCAGCGACTCGAAAAAAGGGCGAACCGGCGACGAGTAGAGTCAGGATTTCCACAATCGAGATGCCTATGTAAAGCTGCCAGAGTACCTTCGCAGTGTCAATCGATCGATACGCGGGCATGGGATAAACCAAAGGATCAGACCGACACCAATAGTAATGCCCATGGAGATCGCAAAAGGCAGAAGCTCATCCTCGCGGTGGTAAGTGCTGAAGGCAAGGGGAAGAAACATTAATATGCCAATACAGGTTGTCTGGGCATACAGCTCGTCTCCTTATGCAATGCGCACCGATCCATATATGCTCACCGCCGCTTCCACATCCGCAAGGGTGTCAAATCCCTCCCCCAGTTCCCCGATTATCCGGAACATCCGCCAGGACTCTTCTTTCGCAAGTTTATTGATCTCATATTCCTGCGGCATGTTATCCTCCCTGACTGTGGGAATACTTAATCCAGAACAACTTCTCGCCCATATTCCGGCACCAACACAGACCATCCGGTCTTTTCCCTCAGATCATCTCCAAAACGCCTGGAGACCTCTTGCTCGCCGTGGGTAATGAATACCTGCTTCGGAGATCTCTTCAGTGCCGATAGCCACCTGAAAAGATCGTCTCTATCAGCATGGGCAGAGAACGCATGTATCTGAGTTACCCTTACATTTACAGGATGGTACTGTCCCAGAATCCGGACGTTTTCAGCGCCATCAACGATTTCACGACCGAGCGTGCCTTCTGCCTGATACCCCACAAAGAGTATCGTGCTATCCGGCCGGGAAATATTCGTGACAAGATGGTGTTTTACCCCCCCCCCAGTACACATACCCGAGCCAGCGATTTTACAGCGCTCCCTCTGATGCTGTTGATCGCCTTTGACTCGTCGCTCGTCCTGATCGTTTTGCGTTTCCCATTGTCTTTTACTGAAAACTTTATCATCGACGCCCCCAAACCATGACCGGCATCAAAAAACGTGGCTGAAATTCCGTCACCCAGCTCAACAGTCTGCCCGTATCTCACAGGGGAAAACAGAGGCAACGAAGCCTCCGCATCGTCGACCGTATACAGCGGTACCTCAGGATGTGGACCCTTCCTGCCCTCGCGCTCATGTCTCTTTCTTTTGAATTCGGCATCCTCTTCCTGCAGCTTGGCCGAGTCCAGAAGCATGATTTCGGATATGTCCGACGTGGCAGCAGTGCAATAGATGTTTCCGCGGAAACCATCGTGCACCAGTTTGGGCAGCAGTCCACAATGGTCAAGGTGAGCATGCGTCAGGAGAACAGCATCTATACTTTCCGGCGGTAGCGCAAAGGTCTCCCAGTTCCTGCTCCGGAATTCCCTTTCCTGATAAAGCCCACAGTCAACCAGAAGGGTCATGTCATTTGCCTCAACACAATATCTCGAGCCCGTGACATTCTGGGTCGCTTCCATAAATCTCATCTTGATCGACATCGCATCAGCCTCTATAGTTTTTTAACAATGATAACACATGACTCATTGAAACTACCACTCGTTGTCCTGGCTGACCACATAGGTAACACTGGACTACGGATTTTAGCAAGTTCTTT
>JAGXOF010000046.1 GCA_023660035.1 Dehalococcoidia bacterium LH_S1 | reverse complement strand
ACAGCATGAGAAAGGCGAACGTTTGCTTTTTGGTTCCGGCTAGTCCGGGTTAGGTCTCAGGTTTTACGTCATGAGTTTATCATAAATACTGCTGATTTTCCTAGAAACTTGTAACTATCCAACAAAGGACTTCACCATAATCCCGATTGACATAAGCAAAGGGGTTAACAACACCACAAGGACATTTGTCCCCAGAGCTGGTAGCAACCTCTTGATATTGTTGTGGTTTTCAAGTGCGCTGTTCATCGCCTTTATTCCCAGCGGGACCGTTAATAAACCGAGCAAAGCCAGGGGAGGCAGTATATTCGTTGCTACTCCCGCAATGATTGCGACATAGGCAAGGATAGCTATTGCGCAGTAAATAACGACCGCCGTGCCGGTTCCGAGAATTATCGGGAGATGCTTCCTTCCCACACTTCTATCAGCTTCCACGTCGGGGAATTCATTGAGCAGGAGTAAATTTGCGATGAGAAGTCCGGCTACGAGGCTTACTATCAGTGCCGAAGCACTGTATGTTCCCGATTGGGTGAAGTATGTTCCCAGCACTATAAGACCGAAGCCGAGGCCGGGTCCGACGAATTCCGTTACATAGGAGATCTTTGTGAGATAAGGGGTGTAAAGGTAGATAATCAAGACGCCAGGCAGCCCGATGGGAAGGATTGCCAATTTATACACGATGATGAAATATATGCCTATTAGGATAACAATTGCCAGATTGCTCAATCCTAAGAAAAGAACGTGACTAGGTTTCATTGAGGCTGCAGGCAGTATCCCACTGCCTCCGCTGAAGGGGGTGCGCTGGGTCTTAAGATCTATCCCGCTCCTGTAGTCAAAATAATCGTTGAGCACATTGACAGCTATATGTGCACACAGAGCTCCGATAAAGGCCAGCACAAGGTGCAGCACATTTAGCGGAATACCGTCATACAGGGAAGCCGCTATGCCGGTAAAGGCGCATACTGGCACAAGCAACAGGAACTGTGGCCTTGTTTCCGCCAGCCAGGTTTTCAGGGTACCTATCTTTCTCCTCCAGGATCATTCCACATCAGGGGAATATTGCTCCTACGGCTTTCTTCTCACTACTATATCATCTCCCACGCTCAAGTTCAAACTCTCTGCGGCATTGCCGTTCTTCACTGCTATCTCAAGTTTTTCATCGCTACCAATGAGGGCTATCAGTTCGTCTCCTTCAGCGTAGAATGGACTTAGTTCTTCTATGACATAATTTTTGACGTGTATTGCAGGGTTCCGCGGGACATCGTCGCGACTTATATCGGTGATCACATTGCCAAAACGGTCAATGTGAATTACATGTCCGACCAGGGAGCCGTCACTGCCAAAGTAGGGCTTAGTCTTGGGCAATGTTACCAGTGACGTGACGGGTTCTCCGAATTCGGAGAGTGGAGTATCCAGGGAAAGGTGTGCGGCCACGGGCGCGAAGATATCGCGCCCGTGGAATGTGGAACTCACTGGCTGATTCCAGAATGGCGGATTGGTAATACTTACAGCTTCGAATGGGCCATCAACTACATAGGTTAGAACCCCGTTGTTGGGTGCGATGAAGAAGGCATTGGCTGCCTTCACTACCAGTGCATTTCTATCGGTGCCCACTCCAGGGTCGACTACCACGATATGAATAGTGCCATCAGGGAAGTAGCGCCAGGCTTTGTCCAGAACGTAGGCGGTTTCGTAGATATTTTGGGGACTGATATCGTGTGATATATCGATGATTTTGGTTTCGGGATTGATTTTGAGGATGACCCCTTTCATGGCAGCCACATAGGGGTCACTTGTTCCAAAGTCTGTGGTGAGGGTAATGACAGGGCTTGAGTTTCTTATGTTCATCAAGTTCGTTGAGTTTATTGAGTTTGTCGTTTATCAGCCAAGTTTATCCCATGCTGGTGCTTACGGTTGAGATGGCAACGTAGAGTATCGCCAGGATAATAGTTAGCCTGAAAATGGTCTGTTCCAGACCTCTCCTCGTGCGAAATCCTCCGCTTTCAGTTCCTCCGAAAATGCCTCGTGCTCCGTGTGCGCCCTTTGCCTGAAGCAGGATAATACCAATAAGAACCAAAGAGATAATGATCTCAGCAGCGTAAATCCCTGTCATTGTACCTTCTCCTCCAGCAATTTATTTACGAGGTCCGGTTTGGCCCGGCCCTTGGTTTGTTTCATCACCTGTCCTGTCAAGAACTTCAGTGCTTTGCTCTTGCCCTGTTTTATATCCCCTACTGCCTTGGGGTTGTCCTGAATCACTTGATCGATGATCGGTCCGATCTCGTCCTCACCGGTGATTTGAGTAAGTCCTTTCTCATCCACTACCTCTTTCGCCGTCTCTCCCGTATTGAACATTTCCTCAAATACCTGTTTGGCCAAGGTTACGCTCAATGCCCCATGATCAATCATGTCCATCATGTCCGTTAGTTGCTGTGGCGTTACTCTGGATTCAGCGATGCGCATTCCCTGCACGTTAAGCATTCGTAGGAATTCACCCAGCATCCAATTGGCAACGGCCTTGGCGCGTCCGTTTGACAGCTGCTCTGCAGCGGTGAATTTTATGCAGGACTCGAAATAATCCGCGAACTCCCTGGAGCTTGTTAGGAGATCAGCATCGTATGCCGATAGGCCGTACTCGGACTGGAAGCGTTGCCGTTTGGCATTGGGCAGTTCAGGAATTTGGGCTCTTATCTCTTCCACCCACGGGCTTTCCACGGTCAGAGGTGGAAGGTCAGGCTCGGGGAAATAGCGGTAATCGTGGGCATACTCCTTGCTCCTCTGCGAAACCGTAATTCCCTCTTCTTCGACCCATCCTCTCGTTTCCTGGACCAGATGGGCGCCTTCCTCGATTACCTTTTGTTGGCGCTCCTGCTCATATTTGAGGGCTGAGTACACTGCCTTGAAGCTATTCATGTTCTTGACTTCTACCTTGGGGAAGGATTTTTCCCCGGAGCGCAGACTGATATTGGCGTCGCAGCGGAAGCTCCCATCTTCCATGTTTGCTGTGGAGACCCCCAGGTATCGGAGGATGGAGTGCAGGTTTGTCAAATATAGTCGGGCCTCTTCAGGGGAGCTCATATTGGGCTCGCTCACCATCTCCATAAGCGGAACGCCAGCGCGGTTGACGTCCATCAAACTATAGGACTCTCCTGAGAGGTCTGTTTGGTGTAGAAGCTTGGCAACGTCCTCCTCAAGGTGAACGCGTGTGATGCCGATCCTTTTCTTCTCTCCGTTGTTATCGATCTCCAGCCAGCCGTTGCGTGAGAGCGGCATATCGTATTGTGATATCTGATAGCCTTTCATGAGGTCAGGGTAGGGATAGTTCTTTCTATCGAATTTGGTTGAGCTGGGGATTTCGCAATTGAGGGCCAGCGCGGTCATTATAGTGTATTCCACTGCCTGTCGGTTAATCGTTGGGAGAACACCCGGCATGCCCAGGCAAACGGGACAGACATGGCTGTTGGGGGGAGAATTAATATAATCTGTGCTGCAGCGGCAGAACATCTTGCTGCTGGTCAAAAGCTGGGCGTGGACCTCAAGGCCGATTACCGTTTCAAATTGCATAGACGTTCCCCTTTTACCAACACGTGCTAGTATAGCAAATGCTCAGATGAGGGAGCAAGCAGCTGTGACGTTTTAGTCGAAAAGAGGTGGCATCCGCTTCAGGCGGATGCCACTCCAGCGCATTCGCGAATACGATGCTCCTTAGCTTCCTGATGCTGCTTCGACTATCTCCTTCAGCTCATCCGGCAAATTGTCAATGTTATCTGATACCGCTGGCACGATGGGTGGCTGGCCCTGCTCCTCCATGATCGCCTGACCTTCGGGACCGAGCAGGAACTCGACGAACTTGACAGCCAGCTCGGGGCTGGGGGCGTTGCTGGGCATTGTCACACCGTAGACGATAGGTTTACCCTGCGTGGTGATAGTCTCGCCCGGTTCCGAGCCGCTGAGTTCCACCTTCGCTTCGCTGTACAAGTCGGCGTGCTTGACCATGCTGAGGTTGATCTCCTCTGGTAACTCCACGAAGTTGAGCCCGTGCTGCACAGCGACGGAGCGGTACTCGAAGGCATGGTCCATATCGCCGGATTCCAGCAGCGCGATCAGTTCGACCGACTTGGGGCGTACATTCTTCGGTGGGCAGTTCTCGTCCAGCTTTTCGTATAGTCCGGGCTCGTCGTAGTGCTTCTCCGCCAGTTGCCAGACCATCAGAGTGCGGTATCCGCAGGGATCAGCGTTGGGTTCGGAGTGGCCATAGGCCACGCCCTCGCGGGGGAGCACATCGTACCAGTTGTCGCTGTTGATCTCATCGGCGAAGTTTGATTGGTCGGTGTAGGCAATGACCATCGTGTTGCGCGCGAAGCGGATATTCCAGTCAGCGAAGTCGGGGATCAGCAGGTTATCGATGACGGTGTAGTCGGCGGACATTACCAGGTCGGCTTCCCGGCCGAGTTCGCTGACCTTACGGGCGGTAGTCCGGCTTCCGGCAGCTTCCGTCTCGAACTTAACATCAGGATGTTCTTTCTGGAAGGCTTTGCTTAGCTCATCCACTGGCACGGTCAGGCTTCCGGCGTGAAAGATGGTAAACGTGCCGCTTAGTCCTGGAGTTTCCGGAGTGCCTGAAGTCTCCGGGGTCTCTGTGGTCGTTTCTTCTATCTGCTGACATCCGACCATAAGCGTAAGCATCATAACCAGTGTCAGCGCTATAGATAGTATCTTTGTTGTTTTTCCTTTCATTTGGGAATCCTCCTTTTAGTAAATTTCAACTCTCAGCTTTCCTGTCTGACTGGAAGCTGGATACAACTCCTCTTCAAAACACGTGCACTGCTGAGGCCTTAAATGTTACATAGACATCACCTCCTTCTTTGAGGTTCATTTCCTCAAAGGAGCGGCGTGTCACCAAACATACGAAATCCGGTGGCACGGCTACAGTGAGGTATATGGTCGATCCCCTATCGACGATATGGGTAACGTTCCCCTTGAAGGAATCGCGGGCGCTGGAGTGAACGGGTTCATTGGAAAGAAGAATATCCTCGGGCCTGAGTGAGGCACGGTGCTTGCCCCGTACGTCAGTTACCACTGTCACCTGTGTGCCCTCTATGTCCATTACAGCGGATTCATCGTCGCCGTCCTTAACTTCGCCGGTGAAGATGTTTCTGGCCATGGCGAACCGGGCCACAGTTTCCGATTTTGGCTGGCGGAATATCTCCTGCGGTGTTCCTACCTGTGCGAGGCGTCCCTCGGCCAAAACGGCAATCCGGTCACCGAGGGAGATCGCTTCCTCGAAATCATGAGTGACGTGAATGATAGTCAGATTCAACTGATTGTGTATGTCCTGTAGTTGTTGCTGTACGCTTTCCCTGGTCTCGGGGTCGAGTGCGCTTAATGGCTCATCCAGGAGTAATACCTTGGGGCTCACTGCCAAAGCACGGGCGAGGGCTACCTTCTGTTTTTCTCCCCCGCTCAGGGTATCGGGATTCCTTTTTAGCAGGTGGGATATCCCCAGGAGTTCTATAGCCCAGTTCGCCACTTCCCTGATTTCGGTTTTCGATTTTTTTCGCTGCTTCAGTCCGAAGGAGACATTGTCCGCTACTGTAAGGTGAGGGAAAAGCACGTGGTCCTGATATACGAATCCTATATTCCTTTTTTCAGGATCCAAAGTGGTCACATCCTGTTCCTGAAGCCAGACTGCTCCGCTTTTGGGCGAATAGAGGCCTGCGATGGTCTCCAACAATACTGTTTTTCCTGCCCCTGTTGGGCCCAGAATGATAAAATATTCGCCATTCTGAACATCCAACGTGGCGTTCTCGAGAACGAAATCACCCAGGTCGACACACAGTTCCCTTATCGTGATCATGATTTCCCCCGATGGGCTATGGCTCGGGAGACTATGAAGATAAACAGCGAGACCAGGATCAGGAGGACCGCAACCGGCCGGGAGTAGTCCAGGCCGTAAGATTCGAATCGCTCCCACACCAGGACCGGGGCTATCATGGGATGATAGGCAAGTATCATCACAGCTCCGAACTCGCTAATTCCCCGGGCCCACATCAGTGTGCTGCCTGAAAGGATGCTCCTCCAGGCCAGCGGAAGGGAGATGCTGATGAAGGTCTTTACTGGCGAGGCTCCCAGGGTCCGGGCGACCTTCTCCAACCTGGGGTCTACGCCCTTGAAACCATCCTTGGCGGAATCCACAAGGAAGGGGACACTTACAAAGAGCATTGCGATAACTATCCCCGGTACTGCGCCTACGAACTCGATGCCGAATACTCCAAAGGCCTTGCCCAGGAAAAACTGCTTTCCAAAGACGAACAGAAGGGCAATACCTGCTGCTGTATGAGGAACCACTATGGGTACGTCGATGAATCCCTCAACGATTTTCTTTCCCGGAAAATCGAAACGGGCCAGGATATATGCCAGAGGCACTCCAAATGCAAGCCCTGCGGTGGTGGCGATCAGCGAGGAGTAAATCGAGAGCCAGATTGCGTCTCGGACTTCCTCGTCGAGTATGGTTTCCCACAGGATTGAGGCGTCTGAGGATACTATCATTTTGAACAGGGGCACAAATATGAAAAGCAGGATTACTAGCCCCAGTAGCACAAACGTAAAGGTTAGTTTGTTGAGGGAAAAACCTTTCACAGTGATGTGGGCCTCCCGAAGGTAAGATGATCCCATATTGAGTCTAAGGGAGTATCAATGAGAGGGAGGAACGGAAAAAATAAAAGCGCCCCATGTGATAAGGCGCTTTGCTGGTTAGTTTCTAGTTTCATATTTGCTCTCCTTTCCAATTACGGGAGGCCCGGGCATTTCTGCCCGCGCCCTCGGGATTTTCATCCGCCGGCTGCCCGCCATGTCCGCCTTTGGCGAATTTAGGCGCAACAGCTCGGAGAGGCAACTCTGTGATTGAGTTCCGAGAGTATTATACAGGCTTACTGGATACCAGTCAATATTCTTTGCTTTGCAATCGGGTAGGAGGAGGCAGTTAGCCCCCGTTCTCCCACACCACCGTACGTACCGTTCGGTATACGGCGGTTCAACAGACTAATACGCTAACGAAAGTCGTTTGGCTAGACTAAGAAAGCCCTGTTCTTCAAGATATTGATTGGTCAAGTTCTTCGGCAATCGCTTTCACGTCAGCGATACGGAAGTCCCTGCTCCTATCGTTGCTTCTCGAAGTGATTGCCCTAACCTTTTCCTTGAATCTCTCTACAGACTTCTTATGGACAAAATTCCTGGCTATTCCCTTCCTCATGTAGAATGAGAATCCCGGAAATCTTCTCCAGCACGGTTTATCCATAGCACTTTTAGCCCGATTAACCTTCAGCTTTAGCACATTCTCTATATATCCGGTTATACTCTCCATAACC
>JAGXOF010000045.1 GCA_023660035.1 Dehalococcoidia bacterium LH_S1 | reverse complement strand
GGATAATTAATGGTCGATAGTCATTCTCCGACAGAAAAGGTTTTTAGACAGCCTGTTATGATTAGCACAAACATATTTCTGTTCCCTGGTCTACAAATTGGAGGTATAGCATGCGAAATCTAGCGGTAGTCATAATTTTGGTTATGGGTTTGGTTTTGTCCATATCATGCGCATCGGGAGCACCGGCTCCACAAGAGGGGGCTGCACCAGCTCCAGGCAAAGCCCCTGCAGGGGAGTATGATAGTTTCCGGGGAGCGAAGGAGACTGTTCCAACCGACTCCGGCGCGGGTGAAGAAGTCGATGAGACGGAACAAACCGGCGAGGAATGGGCAACCGAGAGGATGATCGTGCGGACCGGGAACCTGGAGATGACGGTGAAGGACGTGACCAATGCAGTGGCCGAGATAAAAAGAATAGCTAACAGGTTGGGAGGCTATGTGGTCTCATCGAGAGTGCATGGTGGCGAAGAGCATAACACGGCAGATGTTTCCATCAGGGTGCCTGCCCAGAAATATGAGGGAGCTATGGAGTCGGTGCAAGATATAGCCCTTGAGGTACTGCTGGAAACCAGCCAGACAAAGGATGTGACTGAGGAATATACGGACCTGGAATCAAAATTGCGGAACCTGGAGGCGACTGAGCAACGCTACCTCGAAATCCTTGAGAAGGCGGAGACCGTAGAGGAGATACTCAAAGTGGAGCGGGCCCTCTCCGAAACGCGGGGGGAGATTGAACAAACCAAGGGACGTATGCAATACTTAGAAAGGACTTCATCCACTTCTTTAATCGAGGTGTACCTGGAGGAGGAGCGTGATCTGGAAGTTGACTTCGAGGCCAGCAGGATTGAGATTGAGGAAGGGGAAGAGGTATATATTCAAGACCAAACTATCGGTGGCTCCGGGCCTTACAGGTATAACTGGGACTTCGGCAATGGTGAGTCCAGCACAGATACGAGTCCCGTTGTAGTCTATGATGACCCCGGAGAGTACATGGTCAGCCTTACGGTCACGGACGGTGAGGGGGATTCGGACACAGAGACCAAGGAAGAATATATAAAGGTAGTGCCAGAGCCAGGGTGGAGTCCGGGCAATGTGGCCCGGTCTGCGTGGCATGGCCTGGTGGCGGCTGGCCATGTCCTTGGTGATATAGTCATTTGGCTCGGAATCCTGGCCGTTATCTGGGTGCCTGTTCTGGTAATCGTGTTGTTGGTGAGGAGACATCGGAGAAAAGCTCAATAGGAGAAGGTTTATGCCGCTTATAGTTCAGAAGTATGGTGGAAGCTCGGTCGCGGATGCCGAGAGGATAAGGCATGTTGCGCGGAGAATAATTCGTGCAAAGGAAGAGGGGAATCAGGTAGTGGTAGTTGTTTCCGCAATGGGTAAAACCACCGATGAACTCATTGGTCTTGCCGGACAGGTATCGGAGCGACCGGACAAGCGCGAGCTTGACATGTTGCTCTCAACCGGTGAGGTCGTGTCCTGCACTCTGCTCACGATGGGCCTGAGGTCCATGGGGCAGGAGGCCATCAGTCTCACTGGTGCACAGGCCGGGATTCAGACAGACTCAGTCTATAGCCGCGCCAGGATTACCGGTATCTCCACAAAGCGTATCACAAGAGAGCTGGACCAGGACAAGATCGTTGTCGTCGCGGGGTTTCAGGGAATCAGCGAGGAATATGATATAACAACCCTTGGCCGTGGCGGTTCCGATACAACCGCGGTGGCTTTGGCGATAGGTCTCTCCGCGGACAGGTGTGAGATCTTCAGCGACGTTGAAGGAGTTTACTCTGCCGATCCGCGGCTTGTCCCTGAGGCACGCAAGCTGGATGAGATAGTCTATGAGGAAATGCTGGACATGGCAGCTCTGGGCTCCAAGGTTGTGCATCCGCGTGCCGTGGAACTGGGATGGGAATACAACATGCCGATTTTGATAGCCTCCTCGTTTAACGATAACCAGGGGACTCTTATTCACGGAGGTGTTTCTATGGAAGTGAGAAACAAGATCAGTGGCATAGCCCACGATTCAAATATCGCCAAGGTAACCGTCATCGGCGTGCCGGACAAGCCCGGCATTGCCAGCTCCGTATTTGAGGCACTGGCAGCTGCGAACATAAGCGTTGACACCATTGTTCAGAATGCCAGTATCGACAGGATTACCGATGTTACCTTCACTGTGGGGAGAAATGACCTGGACAGCGCAATGGAGGTGGTCAAATCCGTAGCTGAATCTATTGGTGCCAGAAAGTGCGTAAGCGATAACACGGTGGGGAAGGTGAGCATCATCGGTTCGGGAATTCAGAGCGCTCCCGGATATGCTTCACACATGTTCAGGGCTCTCTCAGACCAGAATATCAACATTGAGTTGATTTCCACCTCGGAGATCAGGATCACCTGCATCATCGAGGGAGCAAAGGTCTCTGAAGCCGTGCGGACTTTACATAAGGCCTTCGAGCTCAAAGCAACCGAAGTTTAGATAGAAGGCGGCTGGCATTCGCCAGCCGCCTTCGACGATGGTGCCCTGGGAAACCTACGGCCCCGACGGTCTCTGAGGTGATGTGAAGGTCTCCTCTAGCTCGGCAAAAGGCTCGGGGAAGTAATCACCCTTTGATACCGACCTCACGCCAGTTATAAGCTGCCCGCTGGCTGCCTTCTTCGGGATGAAACCGAATGCCCCCGCCTGCTTGCACGCAATCATGTTCTCCGGTTCGTCATACTGCGTCAACATAAGCGACCGTGTTTGTGGATACTCGCTGGTGATCCGCCTTGCGGCATCGATCCCGCTCATTACCGGCATGACTATGTCGAGCAGCGCTACATCGGGCATAAGCCTCAGTACCTTGTCGAGCGCCTCTTTGCCGTTGGGCACCTCCGCCACTATCTCCATGTCCTTTTGCAATGCCAGAACCGAACATATGCCGTCTCTGACTACGGTGTGGTCCTCAGCCACAAGGACCCGGATAATTCTGTATACCTCTTCCAGCAGATTCTGTATGTGCGGGACGAGCACCGCAGGCTCTATCGGTTTGCTCACGAACTCATCGGCCTCAAGCTGCATTCCCTCGTGGCGCCTCCAGCCCTTCACTGAACGCTCTTCCTTTCTGGCGTCGATAACTACCAGAGGCACGTCCTTGTACCGTGGGTGTTTTTTCAACCATTGATGCAGAGAGAATGCATCTCCGGCCGGTTCCAGAGTGCCCAGCACGACGATTGCGGGGTCCTCCTTCATTTTCTCCTGGGCTTGTGCCTTGCTTGAGGTAGGGATGACGTCGAAATTCTTCGCCTGAAGCGTCATCCGGAATGCCTCCAGGAAATCAGGCTCGTCATCCACAAGCAATATCCTTCTCTTCTCCACCATTTCTTCCCTCCTTTCCCCTAATTTTTAACTTGCCCGACCGGCAGCGAGCTCCAACTCAGCCGCCTCAAGGATGTCGGGGACTATCCTCTCGTTACCAACGGCCATAATATGGACACCCTGACATAGCTTTTCCTCCTTTATAGCCTTGATGAGTCTACCCGCAATCTCAATACCCTTCTGAAGCCGCTTCCCCTTCTCGGCTGTAGCTAGCTCGTCAATGACTTCCTGCGGTACCGTTATCCCAGGGACATTCTCATTCATAAACTGGGCCATTCTGGGCGATGACAGGACTATTACGCCGGCCAGTACCTTTGTGTTGAACTGACTGGCATACTGCATGAACCTGCGCAGGCTCGGCAGCTCAAAGATGCCCTGAGTCTGGAAGAACTGTGCCCCGGCGGCTATTTTCTTATCGAATTTGATAAGTTGTGGCTCGATAAAGTCCGCTGCCGGATGAACCGAAGCACCAATAAAGAACTGAGGTGCTCCCTTGAGATCATTGCCTGCCGCGTCCTTGCCTGCTTCCATATCTTGAATCATTCTCAGTAACTGCACGGAATCCACATCGAATACCGGCTTCACTTCCGAATGGTCTCCTACATCGATGCTATCGCCTGTCAGGCAAAGAACGTTATTTATCCCTCTTGTGTGAGCCAGAAGCAAATCCGCTTCAAGCGCCAGGCGGTTGCGGTCGCGACAGGTCATCTGCAGGATGGGTTCGCCGCCCTGATCCTTTACCAGGAGGCAACCGCCAAGTGATGGAAAGCGCATCACCGAGCTTTGATGGTCGGTAACGTTTATGGCATCGACTTTGTCCTTGAGCAGTTCGATGTTCTCGACCAGCTCCGAGATATCTGTGCCCTTGGGCGGCCCTACCTCTGAGGTCACCAGAAATGTATCGGAGTAAAGCTTCTCCTCAAACAACGACTTAGCCATGTGCCCCTCCCTCGGTTGCCCCGACTTTCGTTGTTATCCTGCGCGGTCTTGGTATGGGACGGAAGTTCCTTGGAGGATAGTATCGCCGCATCTTGTCGAGTTGCCCCAGTCTTTCCAATCGTTGGTAGATGAGAATCCATGCACAGTCCATGTCCTTGTTTACCTCGCACTTGCCGTTTTTGCTCCCCGCACAGGGTCCATTGAGAAGTCCCTTGGTACATCTGGTTATTGGACAGATGCCAGCTGTCTCGGCCAGGCGGCACTCGCCACATGCTGCACACCGCTCATCCCATACACCCCATTCATCGGCCATCCCCATGAAAGAGGTGTTGACGCCGGGCAGGCAGGGAATGTCCTGGAAGTGTGAGGCCAGCGATTGCACCCCGATGCCGCAACCCAGTGAGAGAATGGCATCGACTTCCTCTGCAAACGGGTTAACGGCCTCCAGGAACTCAACATCGCACTGCCGTTTCACCGTGTATTCGGAGAAAGTGTGAATCACTTCCCCCTCCCTTGCCTCGGCCATCTGCAGGGCGCTGCGCAGGAAGGAGACCTCTCGCTCACCGCCAGCGCCACAAACCGTCATACAGGTACCGCAGCCAAGAATCAGGACCTTCTCGTATGGGGCAATCGTTCGCCTTATTTCCTCAAGCGGCTTCTGTTCAGCGACAATCAAGATTTCACCTCCTCTCTAATTGCGGCGGCCAGACACAGGCCGCCGATTTGTTCCGTGAATTGATCCAGGGCTGTAACCGGGTCGTCGTTCTCCTCCGAGATATTGAAAACCTGAAGGCGCTCCGGATCCATATTGAGTCCCTGAAGTGTTTTTTTGACCTTCTCCACCTGTTGTTGCACCCAGAAGGCGGTCTCCTCCCGGGCACACTTTTCGCCGCATCCAGCTATGAAGACGCCCTCTGCTCCTAACTCAAAAGCACGCAGTATGTGTTCGGCTTCTACCTTGGCTACACACAGTACAGGCACTATCCCTATCCCGGCCTTTGCATGCTTCCAGAGACCGGACAGCGCACCTGTGCCGAACAGACCGTACTGACAGCAGAAGCCGACAATTAAGGGTTTGGATTTGGACCCTGATCTTACCCGGGCCACGTGCTCCAGCTCCTCGGCTACCTGCCGGCGGTCATAAGGCTTCCTGAGTACAATGGCCCTGGCAGGGCATTGGGCTACGCACACGCCGCAGGCCTGGCACTGATCGGGGGGTATCTGAACTGTGCCATCGCTGTCCAGATACGGCACGTGATAGGGACATACCCTGATGCACGTTAAGCAAGTCGCACACTTATCCTGGAAGAGTATCTCTGCCCCCATGCCACAACGGAGGCATCTCCTTGCCTCGTCAACGGCTGTTTCCCAATCATACACCCTTTCCAGCGGAGCGAAGTCCTTTGTCCTTGCCTCCGGGGGCATGACCGGCGGGTCAGCGCGTTCAGTCCTCTTTATCGCCTCCGATGTCCTTGAGAGGAGGTGGCCTGTCAGGGGCTCCCTCTCCTTGTTTATGCTGAATGGGTATCTGTGATGTAGATACTCGTCAATGCGGTTTGCGGCCAGCCTGCCTGTGGCTAAAGCCTGGACAACGGTAGCCGGGCCGGTGACAGCATCTCCCCCGGCGAAAACCCCTAGTCGGTTCGTGGAGAGGGTGAGCGGGTCGACCTGGATGGTACTACCCCTCCCTATGCGGAGACTAAAATCCTTTGGAATTTGAGGGGCTTGTCCTATCGCAGCGATCAGCGCATCGACCTTCATACCAAACTCACTCTCCTCGACCGGCACCGGCCGACGCCTGCCACTGCTATCAGGTTCCCCAAGCTCCATCTTGACACATGTTACCTCCAGGCTCCCGTTCACCCTCCTTATGCTGGTTGGAGCAGTCAGGAACAATAATTCCATGCCTTCTTCAAGGGCCTGATTCACCTCGACGTCATCAGCGGGCATTTCATCTCGACTGCGGCGATAGAGCACAGAGACTCTTTGGGTTCCGAGCCTGAGAGCGGTGCGAGCCGCGTCGATAGCTGCGTTTCCTCCCCCCACCACCGCCACATCCTCCCCGAGCGCAGGCTTAAGTCCCAGGTTGACCTCGCGCAGAAACGTCGCGCCGTCGATGACTCCCGGGCTATCCTCTCCCTCTATCCCCAGGTTTAGGCCCTGGTGAGCCCCTATCGTTAAGAAGACGGCGCGATAGTCCATCCCGAATAGCAGGTCCAGAGAGGCGACCTGTGTATTCGTCCTGATATCCACCCCCATGTGGATGAGCCGCTCCACTTCCGCGTCGAGTACTTCACGTGGTAGACGGTATCGCGGGATGCCCACCCGCAGCATGCCTCCCAACTCTGAGTGCGCCTCGAAAACGGTTGTGGGGTAGCCGAGCTTGCGGAGATAGTAGGCACAGGACAGCCCCGCAGGGCCTGCGCCGACTATTGCCACCTTCTCGCTCTGGGTCATCTCCGCTTCGGCTCGCACCATCCGGTCGCCGCCGAATTCCACAGCGAAACGTTTCAACGCTCTGATGGCCAGGGGCTTGTCGAGTTGGCCCCGGCGGCAGTTATCCTCGCATGGACGGGTGCATACATGGGCACATATGGAGGGGAACGGATTGTCATCCCTTATGACCTTCAGGGCCTCCATCACCTTCCCTTGAGCAATGAGGTCGATATACCCTCTGATGTCCATGTGTAAAGGACATGCGGCCTGGCACGGCGGCATGAGGCTATGGTCAAAGGAAGGTTCCCTTTTGCGAGCATGCGGTTGGCTCTCCTTGAGTGCTGTATACATATATCCTCCTTACACAGAGAACGACAGCTTTAATCCTTCTGAAAGAATGATACTCGGCCTTTGACAGGGATGAAAGAGAGGATACCGAGGGTCCAGGTATGTGGTTTATACGGTAATATTTGCTGTAATGACCTGGTATTTTGTGCAAGGAGGCATCCGCCAACGGAGGATGCCTTTGGGTATGTCATTCCGGACTTGATCCGGAATCTAGTAAGCGGAGATGCTGAATGAGATTCTGAAATAAATTCAGAATGACATCTTCAGCATGACATGCCAAGGGTCGGAAAAGGAGCAGCAGAGGGCAGGGGCGAATTTATTCGCGCCCAGTCTTTTCTAATCCAGAAATGGGCCTGGGAGGGGTAGTAATAACCCTTTCTT
>JAGXOF010000044.1 GCA_023660035.1 Dehalococcoidia bacterium LH_S1 | reverse complement strand
GCTGAGGAATTGGTGAAGGGAGTGATAGATAACAAGGAGGAGCTTGATAAGATCATACAAAGGTTTGCACCAAGTTTTCCTGTGGAACAAGTCTCCGCGGTAGACAGGAATTTGTTGCGGCTGGCCATCTTCGAGATAAAGATAGAAGCCAAGGTCCCTGTTAAGGCTGTGATAAATGAGGCAGTGGAGCTTGCTAAGACATTTGGTAGTGACAGTTCCCCCAGATTCATTAATGGGGTTTTGGGCTCGGTAAGTGGAATAGTGATACATGGTTAGGTTTTTGGTATAATGATTTCGAATGCTCAATTCTCAGCGAACGGCAGGTCAGTTTTTATATAGGGTTAGGCAGAGCGCTGAGTGCTGAGTTAATCGGTGAATTTGCTGGGAGAGGAGAAAACATGGCCACAGTGTTTGATCGAGTGAAAAAAATCGTTGTGGAACAATTAGGCGTTGAAGACGATGAAGTGAAGCCTGAAGCTTCATTTACTGATGATTTGAATGCGGATTCCCTTGACTTGGCTGAGTTAGTAATGGCATTTGAAGAAGAGTTTGGCGACGGTAACAACCCGTTGGAAATACCGGATGAAGACGCTGAGAATTTAGCGAGGGTGCAGGATGCGGTTGACTACCTGAAGGAACGCGGTTTCGAGGACGAATAAAGATAGGGGGCATATTGACAGCACTGGAGGAACTTAATCGCCAGGTAGCCCAGTGTCAGGAGTGCGATCTGGCTAAGACTCGCAACCATGTGGTTCCTGGAGAAGGGGCGGAGGATGCTTCGATAATGCTTATTGGGGAGGCCCCGGGGTTTTATGAAGACCAGCAGGGCCGGCCATTTGTAGGGGCAGCTGGACGTTTCCTTGATGAGTTGTTGAAGTCTATTGGATTTGACCGTAGCATGGTCTACATCTGTAACATAATCAAGTGCCGTCCCCCCGAGAACCGTGACCCCATGCCTGCGGAAATAGAAACCTGCCGGAAGTGGCTTGATCGCCAGATCGAGATCATCAGTCCAAAGGTTATAGTTACCCTCGGTCGCCATTCCTTAGCCAGGTTTCTTAAGGGTTCCAGCATCAGTAAGGTTCACGGTAAGCCATATACCATTGATGGCGGGGTGTGTTTTCCTTTGTATCATCCGGCAGCAGCCCTTCATCAGCAAAGCCTCCGCAAAACCATTGAGACTGATTTCCTCAAACTCCCCGAAGTCCTGTCCCAGGCTGGATCTGCCGCAAGTGGACAGGCAGAACCAGAGCCAGAGCCCAGGCAATTAAGCATGTTTTAGAGTTCATTGAGTTTGTAGAGTGTAGAGCGGGAAACAGGGCTCAATGAATTCGGTAGGTTTAGAGCGCTCAATAAACTCAACGAACTCAATATACTCTACCAGAATCAGCTATTTGGTGATAGTGCAATGGCGAATATAAGTACAAAGCGAAGGAAGGTTAATTCAGCGCGGCAGGGCAATGGCGAAAAATGTCGTTTTTTACGCTTCGTATTCTCTGTGCGTTTACTGGGAGCTTGTTTGGTCGCCCTGGTACTGAGCTTGATCTTCTTCTTCCGTATGACCATCGCTGAAACGATTATAGAGTCGTTGGGCCTTTCTGTGATTCCAGTGGGGCTATGGGTAGTTGTTATTATTCTTGTGCTTTGGCGGCGTCCTGGTAACCTTACGCACAGGTGGAATCGTTGGTTTGGGGCGTTACTTCTTACCGTGACCTTGTTAGGCATAATGGCACTGTTTCACCCCGCACTCATCATCGCTGGTGTTTCCTTGTCTGAGCCTGACATAACGTTGGCTGGATCCCTCGGGGTGGCTATCGCTGGCGAATCATACACGTGGGCCCGCTTGCTCGGTTTAACCTTGGTTGGCGTAATATTCTCTTCGCCGAGGGTTTCTTTGAACTTTGCCAGAGGGTTTGCCAGCCTCATGCAAGGGCTGCTTATTAATGTGGCTATCTGGAGTGTATCCTTGATTTATTTTATAGTAAAGAAATTCGCATATTGGTTAACTTCTAATTGTAAGCGGCTTTGGAGCACCTTGGTAGGGGCCCCAGGGCCAAGGAAAGTTGGGGGAAAGTCATCACCTGCAAAAGACGAGGAATCTGCCCCGGTGCAAGCTGAAGAGGCTGCTGCTTCGTCTGTTGAGACAGCCCCTAAAGCAACAACGGGTGAACAGGGACGGTTTGAGTTTTCTGCCACTGACCATGAACTTCCCCCCATAGAGATTCTTTCGGAGGCTCCAAAAGCAGGGTTTTCTCAAGCGGATGATGATGAGAGGGGCCGCCTTATTGAAGATGCTTTGGCAAGTTATGGAATTGAGGGCCAGGTTAAGCAGATCAACCCTGGCCCGTCAGTGACTCAATTCGGGGTGGAGCCAGGTTGGGCCCGTAAGTACAAAAAGGTTGTAGAGAGAGAGCAAGATGGAAAGCCCAAGGTAGACAAGGACGGCAATGTTAAGATGCGGATGGAAGAGGTGTCAAAGACGAGGGTGAAGGTGGAGAGAATAACATCGCTGGCGAATGACTTGGAATTGGCCTTGGCAGTTCCTGACATACGTATTGAAGCTCCTGTGCCAGGGAAACCACTGGTGGGGATTGAAGTCCCAAATGTCAGTCCAGAGATAGTCTCTTTGCGGAGCGTTGTTGAAAGCTCGAAATTCCAAAAAGCTGTTTCTAAATCAAAACTGGCTCTACCTCTGGGGCAGGGTGCTGGGGGAGAGCCCATGCATGGCGATCTGGCGAAGATGCCCCACATTCTTATCGCCGGGGCCACTGGCAGTGGGAAAACAGTCTGCTTAAATTCCACTATTAATTGTCTCCTGATGCAAGCCTCGCCTGCTGAGGTTCGCTTTGTCCTTGTCGATCCTAAGCGAGTGGAAATGGTAACATTTAGCGATGTTCCACATCTCATAACCCCGGTCATAACAGATGTCGACAAGGCGGTTGATGGGTTGAGGAGAGTCAGCATGGAGATGGATAATCGCTATCGCAAATTCTCGTCGGTCCGGGCCCGTAACATAGAGGCATATAACCAGAATCCTGAGGTTACCGAAAAGATGCCCTATATAGTGGTGGTGATCGATGAGCTGGCGGACCTTATGATGACTTCCGCAGATGTAGTAGAACCATTGATCTGCCGGCTGGCCCAGCTTGCGAGGGCGACAGGGATTCATCTAGTGATAGCCACACAACGTCCTTCGGTAGATGTTATAACCGGACTTATAAAGGCCAACTTCCCTACACGTATTAGCTTCGCTGTCGTTTCGTCAGTTGACTCACGCACTATTCTCGACACTGTCGGGGCTGAGAAGTTGTTGGGCAAAGGGGATATGCTATATATCCCACCGGAGGCGAGCAAGCCGAAGCGGATAAGGGGATGCTATGTTTCCGATGAGGAAATAGAGAGGCTGGTAGGGTTTTGGAAAGAGTGGGCCGCAAAGCATTGGCCTAGTGAGTATGATACTGTAGCTCGCGATTTTGCTTCGCTCTCCGTCGAGCAGATGGGCACTGATCCGTTTTTGGAGAAAGCAAGGCAGCTATGCCATGAATCCAGCAATGTTTCCGTGTCGTTTTTACAACGGAAGCTTCATATCGGGTATCAGCGGGCTGCCAGGCTTATGGAACAATTGGAGGAAGAAGGCACGGTTGAACCTGGAGATGGTCATTCAGAGGAGGAATAAGCTTACGGGGGAAATATGCGAGAACTGATATCTTATGCGGCTTATCTGGTGGATCGTGAAAGGATAAGATCAAGCAGGCTGCCGAAGTCCCCTTTGCGTCCCCCCGAGAGATTGCCCGAGGAGGAGTCCCGGTGTTTCTCATGCGGGGCTGACCTCTCATCCTCTGAGCTCTTTCAGAGATACAGAGTGTGTGAGCGGTGTGGGTTTCACCACAACATATCCGCGTGGGAGCGTATATATCTCCTGGTGGACCCGGGGAGCTTTCAAGAAGCCAAGTATACAACTAACGTTGGTGATATGGCCCAGCTTCTGGGTAATACCACTTACCAGGAGCGCGTGCGCGAGGCGCAGAGAAGGACACACCTGAGCGAAGCTGCCGTTTGTGGAACCTGCACTATCGGGGGTAACCCAACAGTGCTTGCGGTGCTTGATTGTCGCTTCTTGGGTGGGAATATGGGGGTGGTTGTTGGAGACAGAGTAGCGCGCGCTTTTGAAATGGCCGTAAAGAAAAAGCTACCAATAGTCACGGTGGTGTCGTCAGGCGGGTCTAGGATTGAGGAAGGTGTTCTCTCTTTAGTGCAGATGGCTAAGACTGTGGCATCGGCCAAGAGGTTGCAAGAAAAAAGGTTGCCACATATATCGGTGTTGACTCATCCCACCACCGGTGAAGTATATGCCAGTTTTCCCAATCTCAGTGATATTATAATTGCTGAGCCGGGGGCGATGATTGGATTTGCCCCTATCCGCGCTGTTGAGCAGGCTGAGGGGGAAGAGATATCGCAGATGGACCATACTGCTGAGTCGCATCTCGCACATGGAATGATTGACCAGATAGCTGACAGGACCAGTCTCTGCCACCTGGTCTCCACTACACTCGACTTGTTAAGCTTTCGGTATCGTCTTGGTCCCAGAAAGAAGGTGCGGCCGTACTTTGCACCTACCCATCCACAGGAGCAGGCTTGGCAGGCTGTTGAGTTGGCCAGGCATGAGGAGCGCCCGACGGCTGCTGATTACATTTCACGCATTACCTCCACTTTCATCGAGCTTCACGGTGACCGCTCCTATAGTGATGACCCGAGTATCGTGTGTGGGCTGGCTGAGCTGGGTGGGGAGGCAGTTGTGGTTATCGGCCAGCAAAGAGACCGAGGCGGAGGGCACACAGCCCCTGAAGGATTCCGCAAGGCGGAACGGGCAATGAGGTTGGCGGCAAAGTCCGGTCTACCATTGATTAACCTTATCGATACCCCGGGTGCGTCTCCTGGCTCGGAAGCTGAGGAGAGGGGAATCGGACATGCTATCGCGTCTGCTATGGCGGTTATCTCGGACCTTCGCACGCCGGTGATCTCCGTGGTCATTGGTCAGGGAGGGAGCGAGGGGGCTCTGGCTCTGGCCATCGCCGATAGAGTGCTTATGATGGAGAACGCTTACCTCTCCGTCATTTCCCCGGAAAGAGCCGCATCCATCTTCTACAGGGATGTGGGTAGAGCGAAGGAGTTTGCCTCTGCGCTTAAGCTGACGGCGGAAGATTGCAAGAAAATTGGCCTTGTGGATGTTGTGGTGCCGGAGCCTGAGTCCGGAGCTCACACACACCCGGAGGAGTCTGCCAGGGTATTGAAGAACCTCATCCTCCGGGAATTGCTCCAGATTCAATTCCGCAGCCCTGACAAGCTGGTGAAGTCCCGGTATAAACGCTTTCGTTACATAGGTACTCTTGGCTCGCCTCTCAGGAGAATTCTCTCCAAACAGACTGCACAAATACAGAGTCTCATTGAAACCGGAATGGGGAGACTAAAACAGCATCTGGCAAGCACCGGTGAAAAGAACTCGGAGACTGGGAACGAACAAACTCAGAAGTGAGCTTCTGTGTAGACACATATTCCCAGTACGCTAAGCGCATATTATGGATGGATAACAATGTGGTAGAGGGAGCCTTCCACATGAATACCGCGTGGTACTTACGTCCCTCGACCACGACGGAAAGCAAGGCTCATCCCCATGATTCCGACGAAATTATCGGCTTTTTTGGCAATAATCCCGATGACCCCTACGATTTGGGTGGGGAAGTCGAGATTTGGCTGGAGGACGAAAAACATATCCCCACCAAAAGCTGCCTTATTTTTGTTCCCCGCTGAATGCAACATTGCCCTCTGGTACTGAGAAGGGTTGATAGGCCCATCTCCCATTTCACGATAGTGACTGGCGGCCAGTATACCAGAGAGGAGACCTGAACAGCTTTAGTCCAGCAGCTTGAAGGCGATTACGTCCACCAGCCCCAAGTCGGTGAGTCTGAGTTCAGGAATAACCGGCAAAGCCAGGAAGGATAGGATCGCAAAGGGCGCGGCTGGCAAGTCTCCGAGACTTTTAGCGGTTGTGTGAATTTCTTCGAACTCCTGGGATACTGTTTCCAGAGGCTCCTCTGAAATCAGGCCGGCGATGGGCAAGGCAAGGGAACCCAGAACCTTTCCGTCCTCTACGACAGCAATACCACCCTGTGTTCGTTCTAGCTCCTTGATTGCGGCGAATATGTCTTCATCGCTTGTGCCCACGGCGACGATGTTGTGGGAGTCATGTGCTATCGAAGAGGCCAGTGCCCCTCGTTTTAGGCCAAATCCCTTTACCAATCCGAGGCCGATATTCCCAGTTGCTTTATGCCTTTCAACAACGGCTGCCTTTAATATATCCCTGTCTATATCCGGCTGGACAAAGCCCTTTTCTACCCTGACCTTTTCCTCTACCTTTTTGGTGAGTATCTGCCCGGGGACGATTTCCATAACCAGTGCTTTTCCCCCTTTTGCCGGTATTTTGAGACTCTGTACGTCGAAGGGCTTTATATTGACTGTACCTGTGACTTCCCCACTGTCTACCTTTGGGGTTGATCCTACCATTTTACCGTCGCGTGCTACTATTTGTCCGTTGTAGAAGACCATATCCGTTTTCACTTTGCTTAGATCGCTAAGGACAGCCAGGTTTGCTCGATACCCTGGGGCTACCGCTCCTAGGTCTGTTAGTCGAAAATATTCCGCTGTATTTATGGTGGCCATCTGAATAGCCCGCACGGGATCAAGTCCCTTTTCTATTGCCTTTCTGAGGACATCGTCTACGTCACCGTGCCATAGAAGGTCGGTGCAGCTGCGGTCGTCGACGACGAAGAAGCATCGTCCAAAGGTCTGGTCGGTAACCAGTGGCAGCAAGGCATCCAGGTTCCTCTCGCTTGAGCCCTCACGGATCATGATATACATGCCCCGTCTGAGTTTCTCCTGGGACTCTTCGAAGGTCGTGCATTCATGGTCGGAGAAAATCCCTCCGGTCAGGTAAGCATTCAAATTCTTTCCCCCGAGGCCCGGGGAATGTCCATCGATGCGCTTTCCCCTGAACAGGTCAAGCTTGTTCCAGACCTCCATATCGCCAAACATAACCCCGGGGAAGTTCATCATCTCTCCGAGGCCGATGATGTTCTCCATCTCCATGATCTGCTTCAGTTCCTGTGCCCCAAGTCGCGCGCCGGAGGATTCCAGGTCTGTTGCCGGGACGCAGGAGGGAGCCATTCCAAAGACATCGAGAGGAAGGTTGTGTGCGCAATTGAGCATGTATTTTATTCCCACTATGCCACAGACATTGGCGATCTCATGGAAGTCGGTGACAACAGCCAGTACTCCCCTGGGAACAACTGCTCTGGCATACTCAGCAGGGGTAAGATGTGAGCTTTCCAGATGAATGTGCCCATCGATTAGACCGGGGATAAGGTATTTCCCCTGCAGGTCTATAGTCTCCTTCCCTTGGGTGTAGTCGCCAACTCCAACAATCCGGCCCTCAGATATCCCCACATTTTCCTCTTCGATTTCTGCGCTAAAGG
>JAGXOF010000043.1 GCA_023660035.1 Dehalococcoidia bacterium LH_S1 | reverse complement strand
CTTCCTACATAGGCACAGCCAAAATGGGACCAACACTTAACGATGAAAGAGCCTTCTTTAAAGGGATACCCCACCAACGGGGGCGGGGCATCTTGACATCAGGCCTTACTCTTCCATGTAGGCATCCTTGTACTGTTCTCTCATTACCATTTTATCGAGTTTGCCGACACTGGTCTTGGCAATTTCATCAACAAACAACACCTTATCCGGAAGCTGCCACCTGGCAAACTTCTTACTCAATGTTTGTGAATATCCTCTTTGGTAATTTTCCCCTCCTGTCCCTCTTTCAAGACTACCAATACCAAAGGCCTTTCTTCCCACTTGGGATGGGCCACTCCGATGACCGCAGATTCCAGAACCGCGGGGTGGGATACTATTTCATTCTCCATATCTGTGCCGGAAATCCATCCCCCCCCCCCCGCTTTTTATCACGTCTTTTATCCGGTCCGTTATCTTCATGTATCCCTCTTCATCTATCGTTGCCGCATCACCACTCTTCCAGTAGCCATCCTCGGTGAATTGGCCCTCAGTTCCGGGGGCATTGTAATATTTGCCGGTAATCCACGGTCCTCTCACACAGAGCTCTCCAACCGATTTGCCGTCGTGAGGCAACTCTTTTCCCGAGTCATTTATTATTTTGGCGTCAAGACCCTGGGCGATATAACCCTGTTTTCTTTTGAGATTTCACCTTTCATCCTCTGAAAGCTCTTTCTCCAGCCACGGTTTCAACCTGTTTGTAGTAACAAGAGGAGTGGTCTCTGTTGCACCATAGGCGTGTATAATCTCGGCGCCGGTCAGGTCATATAGACCCTTCATTAGAGCAACTGGAGGTTCAGTGACGCCGGAGAGGAAACGCGTGCCCTTCAGCTCCGGTTTTTTCTCCATTTTTTCTATGTATCGAAGCATCGGCAGGATGAATAGTCGGCGCGCCGTTCCCGGTTGTCACCTTTTCCTGTACCATCAGATCAACGATGGGACCCAGATCCTCCGCTATGTATCTTCCCGGAAGCAGAAGCTTTGCTCCGGCCATGGTGGCAGCCTGAGGAGTGCCCCACCCCATGACATGAAACATGGGAACACGCTGAAAAAAGCAATCCCTGTACGTCAGTTCCGCGTTCATGGCTAGCGCCATGGAATGAAGATAGACATCGCGATGAGAATAATAGACCCCCTTCGGATTTCCGGTTGTTCCTGTGGTATAGCAGGCGGCATAGGCCGATTTTTCGTCAAGGTTCGGCCATTCATACTCCGGTTTTGCCTCCTTGAGGAGTTCTTCATAACTGTAGATCGGGCTAAGTTTCGTATTAACATCGCTAAGTTTCTTGTCGGTCAGAATGACGTATCCCTTTACCGTTTTGCACATAGGGCCAATGGCTTCTGCAATGGGTATCAATGTCTCATCAACAAAGATAAACTTTGCTTCCGCATGATTGACAATGAAGCTCAGATCCGCCGGCGACAACCTGAGATTCATCTAGAGAAGGACAGCGCCGGTGCCCGGAATGCCGAAGTCCATTTCATAATATCTGCTCGTGTTCCATTCAAGCACCCCTATGCGATCACCAATCTTCACCCCCAAACCATCCAAGGCGCTGGCAAGTCTTTTTATTCTTTCATAGGCATCTCTGTAAGTGTAACGAAATATCCCCTCCGGCTTCCTTGTAACAATCTCCTGTCTTGCCCAATTGCTGACGCCATGCTTGATGATATTGATCATATTCAACTGGTAGTCATCCTGCATGGTTGATGGAAATCCCTGTACAATTTTCATAACTTTCCCTCCTTCTTTTGATTTGTTCTAACTTCTTTTGATTTGTTCTAAATTTTCATCCTTAAATTAAAAAACTGCTTTTTCACCCCTTTCTGATCTGACATTATCTGCTCCTGCCACATGCTCGCCCTGTCAAAAACCCTATTTTGATTCCAACTTTTTCTTTATATCCTCCCTCAACTCGCTTTTGGTAATCTTACCTACCGGGTTTCTTGGAATCGCATCTATGGTCTCTAATCTTTCCGGGAGTTTATAGGATGCTATGTCCTTATCCTTCATAAATGAGGTTACCTCATCCAGTGTAACCATCTCTCCCTCCTTGGGAACCACATAAACACATGGTCTCTCTCCCATTACTTCATCTGGCATCGCAACGGCAGCCGCGTCGGCTATTTTGGGATGACCGAGAAGCATATTCTCTATCTCCGCAGCGCTTATGTTGAAGCCACCGCGGATGATGATGTCTTTAGTTCTGTCGAAGAATCCAATACAGTCCCCCTCTTTTATCTGGAAGAGGTCGCCGGTGTTGAAAAATCCATCTTTATCAAATGATTCTTTCATAACATCGGGAATTTTAAAATAACTTGGTATGACATTGGGTCCCCGATACCACAATTCACCCACACTGCCGACCTCCGTTAACTCCTCTTTCGTTTCCGGATTTACTATCTTTGTTTGAAAATATTTCGTCATGGGAGAGTGCCATGTGGTGCCGGGCTTTCCCCATTGAGGAAAATCAGTGATACGTTTTTCCACATTGGGAGTATCAAAGGGACCTGAAACTATGCCGGTTGATTCATTCATCCCCTATATATTGGCAAATTCAATGCCCCAGCGTCTTTTGAGCTCCTTAACGGACCAGGGGGAGGGGGGAGCGCTGCCAATACTGATCATCCTTATGCTTCTTAAGTCAAATTCGTCTACCTTAGGGTGCTTTAGCAACATATTGACCACTGCCGGAACAAGAAGGGTGTAACTAATCTTCTCCTTTATAAATTGTTCGATCAGTTGTGGGGGGTTGAAGGGATGATGCAGAACCATCTTGTTGCCCAATAGCAGCCAGGGAATGAAAATTGTCCCAACAGACGCCATATTTACCAGCGGACCGGCTGTGAGAAGGTTGTCCTCGTGAGTCGTCCCCGTCGCATCCACTTGCATTCCAGACATGATGATCCAACTGTTATGGCTTATGGGACATCCCTTCGGCTGGGCCTGCGTGCCGGATGACCAGCATAGTGTGAAGACATCATTGGCATCCAGAGGGATGCTATCCAGTTTGCCGGCTATTTCCCCTTTGGACATCTCTCTGATCTCCGGCAGGGTGAGGATATGCTTTAAATCCGGAAGCTTTGACTGAAGTTTTGCCCCCATCTCCCTGTGCTTGAAACCGTGAAATTCTTCGACGGTGATAAATGCCCTGGCCTCTGTCAATCGGCAATATACTCGAATTCAGATGCCCTCCACTGCATCGGCAGGGGAGATATAAGAGCGCCCGCCCTGGTGATTGCGAGATACAGCATTGCCAGCTCCCAGCAATTGGGCAACTGGACTACAATGATATCATCCTTCTGAATGCCCATTTTGACGAACCCTTCTGCAGTGGCATCAACTGCTTTGTCAAGTTCCCTGTATGTCAATCTTTCCGGCTTAAGACCCACTAATTCTTCCTTATCGTAAGGATCTACGATACATATCTCATCCGGATATTTACTGACATTTTCCTTAAAATAATCGATTAATGTTTTCTTTCCCCATGCCCCCTTTTCCGTCCATTCCTTAATCATTTCCTGTGATGCTAAAATCATTTTTTGCCCTCCTATCAGTAATTTAAAAATGAAGAAACATACCCGTGACAAACCACGGATAAATCAAGAAGCGGAGAATATCTCTTTTAACTTTCGTTTTATAATCTTGCCTTTTATTATCCCTTCTTCTCATTATTTGCCTATGACTGCTTTCCTTCTGAAACGGCTTACATGCCGACTTTACCCATAAGCCATCAATAAAAACTCTTTCCGAAGAGTTTCTCGCTAAGGCCGATCAAGTCCGACCACTTCATCGGACCACCCTTGTCGGGGGGAAATCCGACACCCCATACCATTCCTACATCAATCATCCGTGGATCATCAACGACCTTCCTGTCGAGCAGGTCCTTGCCAACCTTAACCATTTCCGTCAGAAGTTCCATCTGAATCTCCTCTTCAGTCCTTTCTTTCGGCTCCTTCTTATCAATAAGTAAAAGGGCATCTGGGTCAACGCTACCATCCTTCAGGAACCATCCTTTTTCTGACTTTTTCAGACCAAGACGCCCATCTTCCACCATGTTCTTCATGGTTTTCTGCTCGATACCCATACCGACGAATACCTTGTAAGTTACGTCAATGCCAACTTCGTCATTAAGCCTGATGGGGCCTACAGGCATGCCAAACCCTGTCATGGCTCTATCAACCTTTTCTATCGTGTTTCCTTCTTCTATGTACTTCATAGAGTTGAGAAAGTATGGGAACAACAGCGCGTTCACGACAAATCCGGGGTTGTCCCTGCAGACGACTGGCCTTTTCCTGATCAGAGCGGCGAAATTCAGGAGATTGTCGATAGTATCCTGGTTTGTTTTTTCACCCCTGATAATCTCCACAAGCTGCATGAGCCACACAGGAGAGAAGAAATGTGTCCCACCAAATCTTTCAGGATTCTTAACGTACTGAGACATGGTCGTAATCGGCAGTGAAGATGTATTACTAGAAATCACACAGTCATCCTTAACTACTTCAGAGAGTTTCCCATAGACCTGTTCTTTAACCTTGATATCTTCGAATACCGCTTCAACAACGATATCTACTTCTTTGAATTCATCAGTGTATTCAGACGTAGTCGTTATAAGATTCATCAGGTCATCTACAGGCACTTTCAGTCTCTTCTTCTCAGCCATTCCATCGAATGTCTTTCTCAAGAAAGCCTTGCCGGGCTCAAGGGCCTCGGGAATATCCTTGATGATGACAGGTATCTGCATATTTCTCAGTATCTCGATAGCGATACCACGACCCATTGTTCCGAAACCCAGGACGGCGGCTTTTTTCAAAGGTTTCGGGACAAATCCTCCGGTCATCATCGACTTGGGTTTATCGGTCATCGATTTAATGAAAAAGGTATTGATGCTCCCCTTTGCTTCATGGGAAAGGACAACTTCAACAAAATTTTTCTTTTCGATCTCCAGTGCATCATCCAGAGGAACTTTCAAGCCTTCCTGAATGGATCTAATGGCCAGCATATGGGCCGGGAGTTCACGTCCTTTTGTGGCTTTCAGTGCACCCTGACGGGCCTGTTCTGCCGCCGCATCAACCTGGGAAAAGTCCTGCTCCGGTCTCTTCAATTCTGCCGTTCCGGAAATGATTTCCTGCATAAAGGATTGGGATTCTTCGAGAAGATCACCAGCGGCAGGTACTAACTGGTCCACGATTCCAGCCTCGTGTGCCTTTGCTGCCGGCAGCATCTTGCCCTGGAGGATTAGCTCAATGGCGGGATATCCAATTAACCTGGGAAGTCTCTGTGTTCCGCCGCCTCCCGGGAAGAGTCCTACATTACATTCGGGAAGACCAATTACCGTTGTCTTCGATTCCTTTGCTATCCGTGCCGTGCAGGCAAGGGCAAATTCGAGCCCACCACCGAGACAATGACCATTAATGGCCGCCAGAGTGGGGTATTTCAACTTAGTTAGCCTCCTGAAGGAATCATGAAAAAGATCAATCGTCTTTATTATTTCTCTCTCTTCATTCATCTCTTCTATCATCTTTAGGTTGGCGCCGGCAAAGAAGTTGTCCGGCTTCCCCGAAATAAAGATCACTCCCTTTATGGTTTCATCCTTCTCCATGATTTCAAGAACTTCATGAAAACTTGCAAAAGCCTCTTCAGTCCATGTGTTCATCACATCGCTAACCATATCAAAGGTGACAATTCCTACATTACCTTCCATCCTTAGATTAAAAATCTTTCCATCTGTCATAACAATACCTCCCTATCATCATTTTTATACGGCTTGTTCCTTCAAAAGCCGTTCTTTCCTTAGCATATTTGATAACCGTATCCAGCATCCCCGAGATATACCCACTGCTGCTAATATGACGGGTAAGTCCCCTTTTTAAATTTGATGGTTTTGTGAATCCCCTTAGTTAGACATACAACTTTCTCAATTCAACTTTATTTATCTTGCTAACGCTTGTCTTGGGAATCTCATCAACAAACTCATAACGGTCAGGGACACCATATTTCGGCATTCTTCCTTCGTCGGCAAACTTTATCAGGAACTGCTTTAGATCATCACCGCTTACTTTGTCCTTAAATTCGGGCTTCAGGATAACTACCATCATGGGCCTTTCACCCCACTTTTCATCAGATACACCGATCGCCGCGGCCTCTGAAACCGCTTCATGCTGGCTGGTTAGATCCTCCAGCTCCAGTGAAGAGATCCATTCTCCGCCGCTCTTGATCACGTCCTTCATTCTGTCGGTAATCTGTACATACCCCTCTTCATCAATATAGGCAACATCTCCACCGTGCAGCCATCCATCTCTCCACAGTTCTTTCGTCTTTTCTGGATCCTTAAAATAGCCATTCGTAAGCCATGGCACTCTCATCGCCAGTTCCCCTGTCGACTTGCCATCATGCGGCAATTCATTGCCTTGCGGATCCTCTATTTTTACTTCAGCAAGTGGTACAGGAAGTCCTGTCTTTATCAGTGTGTCCACTTTTTTCTCGTCATCCCAGTCAAGCATATGTTCCTTGAGGTTTGCTATGGTTACAACAGGACATGTCTCCGACATACCGAAACCGACCAGCACCTCGATACCAAGATCCATTGCGGCCTTGGCCACACCCTTGGGCAGCGCTCCACCTCCTACGACAACCTTCCAGTTGGATAGATCAACTTCCTTAGCCACAGGACTCGTTACCAGCATATGTAAAATCGTCGGGACGCAGTGCGAAAAGGTCACCTTTTCATCAAGTATTAGTTTCAATAGAACATCCGGTTCATATTTGCCCGGATAGACCTGCTTAACACCAAGAAGCGTTGCTATATAGGGCATGCCCCAGGCATGAACATGAAACATCGGCGTCAGCGGCATATAGACATCCTTTGATCTGAATCTGGCAGGGGATTCATAAGATCCGGCCATCAAAGCAATATCCATAGTGTGAAGCACAAGCTGCCTATGAGAAAAATAGACACCTTTGGGAGGACCTGTGGTTGCAGTAGTATAGAAGATTGTCGCTTTGGTGTTTTCATCTAAGTCGGGAAAGTCGTATGTTGGGGAAGCCTCCTCTAACATCTCTTCATATTCAATATCAATTTTCAGTTTAGTTTCGGGTTTTGTGTCTTCGTCAGTAAGAAGTACAATCTTCTTCACAGTAGTCAGTTTATCCCATATCTCTTCTAGTATGGGGAGAAAATCAGAATTGATGAAGACAACGTCATCCTCTGCATGGTTCATTATATAGAGTATCTGCTCCGGAGACAATCTCCAGTTCATGGTGTGCATCACCGCACCCATCATAGGAATGGCAAAATAACTTTCCAGATAACGGTTACTGTCATAATCAAATATACAGATGGTATCCCCTTGCTTTACTCCTAATTTTTCAAGACCGCTTGCCAGTCAATTGATCTGCTCATACAAGGTTCTGTAGGTAAACCTCACCTTATCCCTGTAAACAATTTCCTTGTCAGGTGAGTAAATGATGGGCGTAATGAGTAACTTTTTGATGATTAAGGGGTAACTGTAACTTTCCCCTGCTTGGTATACTTTATCTGTCATAACTTGTGCCTCCTTTGTGCTTGTTTAACAGGCATTATACAGAAGATTATTGATACTGTCAAGTATTACTCTCTTCCAATACAAAATGGGCCTGGAGGAGATATCGATTTCCAAAAGGAAAT
>JAGXOF010000042.1 GCA_023660035.1 Dehalococcoidia bacterium LH_S1 | reverse complement strand
GCTCAATTGCCAAAATAAGGAGGGCCTCTTAGCAACACTTGCTGCGTACAGAGCCTTTTCCTTTGGAAATCGAGACACTCTCCAGGCCCATTTTGTATTGGAAGAGAGTCATTTTGTATTGGAAGAGAGTGGGGTTTCGCAATCAGGCACTTCACTGCTATAATAGAGATTGCCAGTAGGGACTGATAGGGGGAAAATTGAAAGCATCAGCAGAGAGAATCGAAGGTTGCCAGGTAGTCTTGAATGTCGAGGCGGAACCGGAGGAGATGGAACAGTCCCTGGAATCCGCGTATCGTAGGCTGGTAAACAGAGTCGAGGTTCCGGGTTTCCGAAAAGGGAAAGCTCCTCGAGCGATACTGGAACGCCACATCGGCAGAGATGCACTGGTAGGTAAAGCACTGGACAAGTTGGTGCCGGACCTCTATGAGAAGGCACTCGATGAGCAGGATATTAATGCCATTGGCCAGCCAGAGATGGAAATGGTCCAGTCCGATCCTGCTATATTCAAAGCCACTGTTCCCGTACAACCCGTAGTGGAATTGGGAGATTATACTTCTGTTAGCGTGACTGCGGAGGAAGTTAACGTAACCGATGAAGGTGTCAATGAAGCCATTGATAATCTCCGCCGCAATCAAGCGTCCTGGGAACCCGTAGAACGCGGGGCGCGTTATGGCGACTCGGTTACGATGGATGTGGAAGGTACAATCGACGGTGAAACAGTGCTTGACAACAAAGGTCAGGCTTTCACTCTTTCAGAGGGATCAACAAGTCCTCTGCCTGGTTTTGTCGACCAAATAGTAGGGGTGCAGAGTGGGGAAGAGAAGGAATTTACGCTTACCGTTCCTGAAGATTTCTCCACCGAAAAGTTTCAGGGTAAAGAGTGCGCTTTCAAGGTCTCTATCTCGGAGATAAAGGAAGAAAAGCTGCCCGAAGTCAATGATGAATTCGCTAAAAGCCTGGAACAAAACGTGGAGACCGTGGAACAACTTCGCGAGATGGTTGCCGACCGGCTGAAAAACTCCAGGGACCAAGAGGCAAAACAGAAGGTGGAGGCACAGGCCATTGAGCAGGCAGTGAATATGTCTAAAGTTGAATTCCCCTCCGTACTTGTCGACCAGGAGATAGAGTCTACCATCCAGAATCAATTATCGCGTCTCGGGGGGATGCAACTGGAGAATTTCCTCAGGATCAAGGGATCAACGGAAGAGGAACTACGAGAGGAATCACGCCCCAACGCTGAGAAAAGAGTGGGTAATTCACTTTTACTAAATAAGGTCGCGGAAGCGGAGAATGTTGAGGTATCCGATGAGGACATCGATGCCGAGTTGAGACGCAGGATGCAAGAGTTCGGCGATAACCAAAACCTACAGCAACTGATGAACTCTGAGGAATCCCGTGAGAGAATCCGTAACGAACTCCGCCTGCGCAAGACAATAGATAGATTGGTGGAACTCGCTACTACTGAGGGTTCCGCTGAGTCCGAGTCAGGCGAGCAACAGGCACAGGAGGGTTCAGAGGAGGAAGCGGAAACGCAAGAATGAGGAGGGAAAACAAATGAATATGCAACCAGAAAATATTTATCCACCTATGGTTATTGAGAGCAGCCCGAGGGGTGAGCGTTCTTTTGATATCTACTCGCTTTTGCTAAAGGAACGAATTGTCTTTCTGGGCACGGGGATTAACGACCAGGTAGCAAACCTGATTATAGCACAGCTTCTCTACCTGGAACGCGAGGACCCGGATAAGGATATCAGCCTCTACATTCATTCCCCTGGCGGAGTGATTAGTGCGGGACTGGCAATCTATGACACGATGCAGCTTGTGCGCTGCGATGTATCCACCATTTGCGTGGGCCTGGCTGCCAGTATGGGTACTCTGCTGCTTACTGCTGGGACTCATGGTAAGCGCTATGCGCTTCCCAATGCCACTATTCATATGCACCAGGCAGTTGGTGGAGCACAAGGCCAGGCCTCGGATATCGAAATCGCCGCTAAGGAAATCATCCGTGTGCAGGAAAAAATCCGAACTATAATATCCAACCACACGGGTCAGCCTTACGAGAAGATCGCGCACGACACGGACAGAGACTTCTACCTTACACCCGAGCAATCACTTGATTACGGCCTTGTGGACGAGATACTTGCGAAACCTCCGGAGAGTGAATCATAGTCCCTGCAAGTATCTGGCTTAAGTTAATACTTCATTAGCAGGATCTCAAATATCAGCTGAGCCGCTTTCTTATCCAGAGGCTGATTGTTATTGCCGCATTTTGGTGACTGCACACAACTGGGGCAGCCATCCTCACAGGGACACTCAGAAATCAACCTGAGTGTCTCTTTCCATAAATGTAGCACCAGATCGAATCCTTTCTCAGCGATGCCTACGCCTCCGGGATGGGCATCATAGATAAATATCTGCGGACGGCCGGTGTCGGGGTGTAGTGATGTGGAAACGCCGCCGATATCATTCCGATCGCACAGGGCAAACAATGGCAACATAGCAATTGAAGCATGTTCCGCAGCATGTAATCCACCCGCAAAGTCGCGCCCTTCTTCATTCAGTTTTTCCTCGACCTCCTGTGGTATATCGAACCAGAAAGCTACTGTCTGGAATGTCTGCGGTGGTAAGTCCAGAGGTTCCTCTCCAATTACCTCATCGGTATAGATTTTCTTCTTCTTGAACCCCAGGACATAAGTAGTAACCTCTACATCACCCAGGTGGACCCCGGTCTGAGAAACCCGCTTATAATTGGTGGACTTTAGGATTTTGAGGCCGGTTATCTCCTTTGTTTGGGTGTAGTAATTGGCATCGGTGGGGACTGCATATGCTGTGTGGGAGGCAAGGTCCAGTTCAGTGACATGGTAGGCATCGCCCTGGTGAAGATATATTGCACCGGGATAAATCTGAAAGAAAGCGGTCGATGACTCAATTGTCTCAAGTAACTGCCCTGCGGTGGGATCGATAAGGGCATAATTCACTGCAGAGGTAGAGCGGATGTTCGTTTCCTGTGCGGGATATCGAATGCTGGTTGCCGGATACCATCGGGTCCCCCTCAAACTGAGTAGTCCCTGCTCACCCAATTCTTCACATACCTGCCTCAAGTTCCCGAAGTAGTCCTCATCCAGGTTACTTAAGGGATATTCCCAGGCGGCGCATAGAATGTGGGGTTTTAAAATATGCTGGTTCCATGGCGAAATCAAAGCATGCTCGAAGCCTTTCCCAAACAAGGTTTCAGGATAACGCATCAGGTACTGGTCCAGAGGATTCTCCGAGCCGATCAGAACGCTGAGGGAGTCTTCTCCCCTCCTCCCACTCCTCCCCGCCTGTTGCCAGGTGCTGGCGATGCTTCCAGGGTAACCCATCAGGACGGTGGCATCCAGCTTGCCGATATCCACCCCCAACTCCAGCGCATTTGTGGCAACGACGCCGAGGAGATTTCCGCTGAACAATTCCCTTTCGATATCCCTTCTATCCTCTGGAAGGTAGCCAGCCCTGTATGGCTTTATCAATTCCGCCAGGTGGGAATCTCGAACCCTTAGTTGTTCCCTCACGTATACATAGAGCAACTCCACCAGCTTACGTGTTCGGGCAAAAGCAAGACTCCTAATGCCGGAGGATATGAGTTCGGTAAGGAGATGCATGGCTTCGGTGCTGGTGCTGCAGCGGACAGACTGGGCAGTGTCGATCAGCGGCGGATTCCAGAGGACAAATTCCTTGCCGCCAAAGGGGGCCCCATCTTTGGTAACCGCGTGAAAGGGAAGCCCTGTCAGGCTTTCGGCGTGATCCTGGGGGTTGGCAATTGTAGCCGAACAGCAAATAAATTGAGGGTAGGACCCATAGCGGGCACAAATGCGCCTGAGGCGTCGAATGACATTCGCCACATGCGAGCCGAAAACACCGCGGTAGGAATGGGCTTCATCGATTACCACGTATTTCAGTTGACTAAGGAAGCCGGTCCACAGACGATGATTAGGCAAAATCCCGAGGTGAAGCATGTCAGGATTGGAAAGCACTATGCGTGATCTTTTCCGTATCTCAGACCGCGCTCTCTGTGGTGTATCTCCATCGAATGTGGACTCCTTAGCATTTACCTGGGCTGCGGAGGTAAGTCTTTGAACCGACCCCAGCTGGTCTTGAGCCAGTGCTTTTGTGGGGAAAAGGTAAAGCGCCCTGGAGCCTTTTTGCTCCAGCAAGGTGTTCAAGACTGGCAGGTTATAACAAAGAGTTTTGCCACTGGCAGACGGCGTGGAAACAACGACATTGTTGCCCGAGTGGATTGAATTTACCGCAGCTGCCTGGTGACTGTACAGGGGAAACAGGCCTAGTGACTCAAGCGCATTAATGACTACTTGCTGTACAGCATGACCCACTTCCCCATACTGTGCTTCACGAGGATGTATGCGCTGCTCGTGAGTGATTTGGTCCTCGTAGAAAGAGGCATCTCTGAGGGACCCAAGGAAGGTTAAGGTATCCATAGATTACGAAGCAGACAATATCTCGACGCTGTGATCAAGTATTTCGACATCCTGCCTGCTTGCTTCGATAGAATTCAGGACCTTGGAAAGGGTCTCATCGGCATGGCGCCCGTTGTTGCTCACACAGACGATTCCAACGCTGGCAAGCTGCCATGAGTCCTGATGATCGATCTCTGCAATCGAGACGTTGAACTTTCCCTTGACGCGGGACGTAATCGAGTTTAGAACCCTGCGTTTATCCTTAAGGCAAGCGTTCTCAGGCATCCGAAGATTAATACACAGAACCCCAATATTCACGTGGTATCTCCGTGACAAATCCCACACCGCCCACGCCTCCCCAGCGTTTAGGCTTTAGTCCTTGATGCTAAGCGCTTGACGATTATCCTTATTGAGCCCTGGTGTTATTTAGCGCTCGTTCTTGATGGACGCAAAGCACTCGCTACAATATACCGGTCGGTCGCCTCGAGGCTCAAAGGGAACCTCACACTCCGCACCACAGGATGCACATATTGCCTTATGCATCACTCTAGGGCCGCGGTCGCCAGAGCGCTCACGCCTCCTGGCAGCACGACATTCCGGGCAGTGACTGGGTTCCTGGAACCCACGCGAGCTATAGAACTCCTGTTCCCCGGCGGTGAAGGTGAATTCCTCCCCACAACTCCGACACACTAAAGTTTTGTCCGCAAACTCCATCGGACCTCCTCCTTATTGTTTCCTAAACATACCATACAACCCTGAGACTCTGTGCGGATCGAGGTCCTTCCAAAGGGATACTGCCGGGGGAAGTAAACAGACTCCCGAGAGCTGTTTTCGCCGTGCGTGTAAATTGGTGTTTATTGAGGAACCGAACCACATCTAGAGCCATTTACCCAGGAATTGCGCATCTCCTGTATTTTACACCTTTTAAAATAACAGTGCAATAGCGATTTTATCTTTCCTGCACATTACCATGCTCTACACATGCTCTCTTCATGACGTCAGCAATCCGTTCTATATACGCTTCGTTATATGAAGATAGCGCCTCCTCTACTCCTCCGTTTCGCGTGCTGATCATCACAGTATAGGCAGGTTTGACGGTCAGAACATCCCAGATGCCGATTGCGAGGGCAATTACCCCCAGGGCAATTACACTCTTAAAAACAATGTCACTCAGAGAACTGATGTTCGTCTCGATTACCGGGAGCCACAATGGTATCGTGGCCAGTACAGCAATCCCCAGAATAATGACGATAATACCGGTTATGCGTTTGGGAGGACGCATGCTTTTGGACACGAATACTATGTCGGACATCCGGTACCGAGTCGGGTATCCACTTGAACCGACGCTTATTCTCTTGTCTGTGATGCGGACCCGCTTGTCTGAATAGATTATCGATTCCTCTTCTTGTTGTCTAAACATCTTTTACCTTCCACTTCTGTTTGAAAGTATTTTACCACTACTTATCAAGCAGAAGAACCCCTTTGTACAAGAGCCAGGGAATAATGATCTACAACTATACTGGAGAACCAATCTATCCAATCTTCCCCCCGCCCACTACCACCTCCCCATCGTAGAACACTACCGATTGTCCAGGAGTAATGGCCATCTGCGGTTCCTCAAATCGCACATGGACTTTCCCGTCCCCCAGCGGCGTTACCAAAGCATGCGTCTCCTGTTGAGCATACCGTATTCTGGCGTCAACCGACATAGCTCGTGGCTCCTCCACGGCAATCCAGTTCAGATCGTTAGCCACGAGCTCGCTGCTGTAAATATCCCCTTTGGGGCCTATAACTATGGTATTTATCTCAGGTCTTATGTCCACGACGTAAAGCGGCTCTGTGGCCGAGATGCCCAGTCCGCGGCGCTGACCGATGGTATAGTGTAGTATCCCCCGGTGTTCGCCAAGGAGATTGCCCTCGCGGTCGACGATGGGCCCTGGGGCGGAGGCACCGGCATATTGCTCCTCCACAAAGGCAGCATAGTCGTTGTCGGGAATAAAACAGATGTCCTGGCTCTCGGAAGCGCGAACGGGAAGATTTGCCCCTCGGACGATTTCCTCCACCTCATCCCTTGTCAGGCTGCCCAGAGGCGTGAGAACCCGCGCCAACTGGTCCTGCTGTAGCGTGTGCAGGAAGTATGACTGATCCTTTGCTGTGTCCGCTCCTTTCTTTAGAAGATAGCGTTCTCCTGATCTCTCTATACGGGCATAGTGACCTGTAGCCATAAATTCCGCGCCCAACCCCCCTGCCTGCATGAGCAGCGCTCCCAATTTGACATAATAATTACAAAGCACACAGGGATTAGGGGTGGCCGCCCTGATATAGTTCTGGCAAAAGGGCTCGATCACGCTCTCGGCGAAAACCTCTCGGAGGTCGATTACATGATGGGGTATCTCCAGTTTGTTGGCGACAGCCCCGGCGTCATCAATTGTCTTTGCTGCACTCTCATCGGATTGAATCTGCATCGTGAGGCCGAAAACGCTGTGCCCTTGCTGCTTGAGGAGAAGAGCAGCAGCTGACGAATCGGCTCCCCCGCTCATGGCCACTGCTACCCTTGTCATGTTGCTTTCTCCTCCCGAATTACCTGTAGTGCCAGTTCGAGGTCGTCAAGCAACTTCGATTCAAACTCCACATAGCTCTTTGTTGAAGGCAACTTAAAGCCCAGGCGGTGAGCGTGAAGGAAGTGCCGTTCAATGAGGTTCGATCTCTTACCGTAGGTCGCGTCGCCGACTACCGGATAGCCGATCGATGAAAGGTGGACCCTGATTTGATGTGTTCGTCCCGTTTTGGGGTAGACCTCAACCAGCGTATAATTGCCCAGATATTCCTCAACCCAGTACGAGGTGGTAGCCTCCCTTCCCCTGGAAACGACTGCCATCCGTTTTCGGTCCCTCGGATGGCGACCTATAGGGGCCTCGATTAACCCCTCTTTTGGGGTCAGGTGGCCTTTGACGAGGGCGAGATATGCCTTGGTGATGCTTCGCCTCTTTATCTGCCCGGACAGATTGATGTGGGCTGCGTCGTTTTTGGCCACCATTATGAGTCCAGATGTATCCTTGTCCAGCCGATGGACGATTCCCGGCCGCGTCGAACCCTTGACCTCGATATCCGGACAGTGGGTGAGGATGGCATTTACTAGCGTCCCTGAGCGGTGTCCCGCCGCCGGGTGGACTGTCAATCCGGCCGGCTTATCGATGACCATCATATCATCGTCCTCGTAGACTATGTTCAGAGGAATGTCCTCGGGGG
>JAGXOF010000041.1 GCA_023660035.1 Dehalococcoidia bacterium LH_S1 | reverse complement strand
CAATATTGGAGTCACATCGACAACATTTTGTCAATGTTGAGGCGCTAAGCGCCTAACCAAAGCATAGGAAAAGTGGTGAAACATGTTGGGCCCTTTAGGCACCTCGCCGAGCGAGCGGAGGATAAAGGAAGTGCATCCACATAAGAAATCAAAGCCCCGTACGGTCAGATTTTCAATGATTCAAAAGTCCCAGTTCGGTTAGGTAGTTAAATGATTTGACACGATGTATTTATTAGTTAGAATAAATGAGCCCTGGACTGTTTCAAGCGTTGTCCTTTACACTGTTCCTTTGCTAATGTATTCTATACCTTAGTAGGGGTTCAGTTCCTGCCCTTAAGACAATAAGCATTGACTGATAAGAGGAAGACTTTGTATAGAGCGCCACGGGGAACCTTTGATATTCTACCTGACCAGCAAGCATACTGGCAGTACATACGTAGTAAGGTCGCTGATATCTGCCAGCTTTATGGTTATGAGCGGATCGATACGCCAATCTTTGAAAGTTCCGGGCTTTTCGTGCGAAGCATTGGGGATGACACAGATATCGTGCAAAAGGAGATGTATACCTTTGATGACCGTGGTGGCGATCAACTGACCTTGCGTCCGGAGGGAACAGCCCCTGTTTGCCGTGCATATCTGGAGCACGGGATGTACAATTTCCCCCAACCTGTAAGGCTCTACTACATCGGTCCCTCGTTCAGGTATGAACGGCCTCAGGCAGGCAGATACCGTCAGCACTGGCAGTTCGGGGTTGAGGCTATTGGCGAGTCTGATGCGTCGATTGATGCGGAGATTATCGATATGGCATGGTCTCTGTATCGCTCGGTCGGTTTGCGGGACTTGGTCCTGAAATTAAACAGCATTGGCTGTCCCAAGTGCCGCCCCCAATACCTTGAGGCATTGAAGAACTACTACTCTCAGAATTTCGATCGGCTGTGTTCTGATTGCAAGCGGCGGCTGGATAGAAACCCGCTCAGGATACTGGATTGCAAGAATGAGACGTGCATGTCCCTGGCTGAGCAAGCCCCCAGGAGTATCGACTATCTTTGTGATGATTGTGCCGAGCACTTCCGCTTGCTTGTAAGATATCTGGAAATCCTCGGCTTGAGGCCGGAGGTTGACCATCACCTTGTTCGCGGGCTTGATTATTACACGAGGACGGTGTTTGAGATTCAGCCTCATGCTGAGGAAGGGGCGCAGAGCACGATCGGGGGTGGTGGCCGGTATGATGGGCTTATTGAGGAATTGGGGGGTAAGCCGACGCCGGCAATCGGGTTTGCCACCGGCATTGAGCGGATGGTTGTCAACATGAAGAGACAGGGGATCGAGTTGCCTCCTGCTTCCAGGCCTGAGGCGTTTGTGGCTTTCTTGGGCCAGGAGGCAAAGGAGAAGGCAGTGGAATGTGTGGGGTGGATGCGGGGGGAGGGAATCGGAACTATCCTTGCATCCGGGAACAGAAGTCTTAAGGCTCAATTGAGGCAGGCGAATACCTTTGGTGCAAGCTTTGCGGTAATCATTGGAGAGGATGAGCTGCGAGATGGATTGGTGATGCTGCGCGACATGAGCGGGGGGGAACAGCGGCGAGTTACGTTTGATGAGGCACTCCAGGCTTTGCAGCAGAGCGGAAAGTAGGCGAGGAGGAATCATGTTCAGTGCTGCCATTTTGACTGTGAGTGACAAGGGCTCTCAAGGGGGGAGGGAAGATACAGCGGGCTCTGTGATTAGAGAACTCCTTTCCGGTCTTGGGGTTGAGATCAGCCGGTATGAAATTGTTCCTGATGAGCAGGGAGAGATATCCGGCAAGCTTAAGGAGTGGGCTGATAACTCGAACATCCACTTAATTCTCACAAGTGGGGGTACTGGACTAAGCCCCCGTGATGTTACACCGGAAGCTACTCTGGCGGTTGTGGACCGGCTTGCCCCGGGATTTTCCGAGGTCATGCGCACAGAGAGTTTGAAAAAAACTCCTATGGGAATGTTGAGCAGAGGAGTTTCCGGAGTCCGGGGCGGGAGCCTGATCATCAATTTACCCGGGAGTGCCAAAGCGGTACGAGAGTGCCTTGAGGCTATTATTCCTGCCCTACCCCATGCCATCGAGACACTGCGTGGTGAGGCCTCGGAGTGTGCTTCGATGTTTGATCAGGAAGAAGGTTGATGTCTTACGAACCCAAGATAATGGGGGACAGAACGCTGGACAGCCTTTGTCTATTTTGAAGTGTCCAATTGCGCGATAGTAGGCATTCTGTCGAGGCTCAGTGAAGTGTCGTAGGTTTACTTACCGCTTATATATTCCCGAGCTAAAGAAAAGCAGCCTCCATATAAGCCTTAGGGGGGGCATTACTTATAAAGCTGCAACACTGCTTGATTTCACTATTGATTCTGTAGTGGAAGGGACGATCTTTGGGGTAAGGGCCACTTACCAGTTTCAAAGTAGAGGAATGAAATTACATGATCAGCCATTAATTTACATGGTGATGCGCGACAGGTTCGATCACTTCCTTGCTCATAAAGCTCAGGAGGCTGGCGCGGCAGTACTTGATGGTCATAAGGTTAACCAGGTAGAGGTGACCTCTAAGGAAGTCAGTGTCCGAGCATCGGGAGAAACTCTTACAGCCTGCGTCTTAGTCGGCGCTGATGGCGTTAATAGCATGATAGCAAAGATGATGGGGGTAAATGCTGGGGTTACTCCTTTTGGCGTAGTACTACAAGCCGAGGTTTATGTTTCCCGAGACAAAGTGGCAAACTGGGATTCTATTGTTCAAATAGATTGGCTCTGTCGAAACCGATATGATAAGCGAGCTCTATCTACAAATCAATCCCTGCACCAGTTCCCATACCGTATCATGTATCCTCGCTCTGGGTTTATTAGCGTCAATTACAAACCATCTCTCAGGATCCGACCGCGCCATCTCCAGATACCCCCCCCTCACACGAGAGTGGAATTCCACATCTTCCCTCTCGAACCTGTCTGTTGCCGCCGCTTCACCCTTTCTCTGAAGGCCTCTTTCAACATCAAGGTCCAGCAGGATTATGAGATCCGGAGAGAGGCCACGCGTAGCAACATCATTAACCTTTTGCACCATCTGGAGGTCCAGCTCCCGCCCATAACCCTGGTAAGCCAGTGTCGACTGCACATATCGGTCACACACGACGACGCAGTCCTCATTCAAAGCCGGGCGGATAATTTCTTCAACCAGTTGGGCACGAGACGCAGCAAAGAGGAGAAGCTCGGTTACAGGATTCATCTGCACTTCTATCCTGTGTTTAAGGAGCCTCCTAACCGCTTTGCCGGTCGCAGTACCTCCTGGTTCCTGCACGAAGGTCGCGGGAGACGCAGACTCCGAGAGGCGGCGGGCGAGCATTCTCGCCTGCGTTGTTTTACCACACCCCTCAATACCTTCAAAAAGTATGAAAAAACCCATTTTACCGATTCCAAGACTTACGCGGCTAGGTTACAGGAAGGACACATTTGAGTCAAGTGCTGGCCTCAACCCTGGGCAATTATGGTATAATCGTATGACAAGTTAGAGTTAATCATGCTACCATTCTACGTTCTCGCCACCGGCACTATGAAGTCCCTTCTCATATCGTTTACCCGATGGCATGTCTCCGGAAAGGAGAACGTCCCCCAAAACGGCCCTCTGATAGTGGTGGCCAATCATTTGAACCTGCCCGACCCCCCCCTTCTCAGTGCAAGCATTCCCCGAAGGCTCTTCTTCATGGCCAAGCAAGAGCTTTTCAATTCCCGGGGAAGAGCATTCGTTCGCGCCTTTGGAGCTTTTCCTGTGCGCAGGGGCGTACCGGACAGACAGGCCCTCCGGCAGGCTATCGGGACTCTCGAGAGTGGCAAGGCTCTATGCATGCTCCCCGAGGGAAAGAGAAGCCCCGATCACCGCATGGGAAAAGCAGATTTTGGCTCTGCCCTGATCGCACTCCGCTCCGGTGCGCCAGTTTTGCCTGTCGGAATCACTGGTAGCGAGCAAATCGATGGCATTGGACTCGTCCTCCGGCGTCCCAGAATTACCGTAAGTATAGGCAAACCCTTCTCCTCCCCCAAGAGCACAGGTAAACTGGAAAGGGAGAGATTAATCGAGGTAAGCAACCATATCATGTACCGGATAGCTGAACTATTACCCAAAGAATACCAAGGGATTTATGGAGACTATTGGTAAAAGCTAGGGTGCCCACAAATGTCATGCTGAATCGAGTTCAGCATGACATGCAGGTGCATAGTTGTCATTTCGGGTTTGCAAGAACCTCAAAGAAAGGGTAACGCATGGAAATCGAGTTAGCTCGTGAGATGGGATTCTGCTTCGGAGTTAGAAGGGCAATTAATATCGCTGAAGACGCAGTTGAAAAAAGAGATCAACTCGCGAGCCTGGGAGCAATTGTCCACAATAGACAGGTGGTTAGTTCACTTTCATCCCAAGGAATGCGCATAGTGCAGAACCTTAATGATGTACGCGAAGGCGCTGTGCTCGTCCCTTCACACGGAGTAGGGAAAGAGACCATCACCGAAATCAATTCCCGTAATCTGGACCTTGTTGATGCCACATGCCCGATAGTACGTAAGGCCCAAAAAGCAGCTCAGAAACTACATAAAGAAGGATTCACGGTAATAGTGTTCGGTGAGTTTGACCACACGGAAGTGGAGGGATTGTTGTCATGGGCGGGAGAGAACGCCCTCGCAACCCTTAATGCTGCCAACCTCAAAACGCCCCCTTCCCAACTGGGTATTCTCTCACAAACCACGCAGAGGGAGGACCAGTTCGCCGATTTTATATCCCAACTTTTGAAATCAGATATCGCTTCTATGTCCGAGATCCGTGTTTACAACACCATATGTGACGCCACTGCGAAACGGCAAGCGGCGGCTCTGGAGTTGGCAGCAAAGGTAGATCTAATGGTGGTCATCGGAGGATATGAAAGCGCAAACACTAAGCGACTGGCCGAGATATGCTCCTCCGTAGGCGTCGAGACATGGCACATCGAAAGGGCGGAGGAACTCGACCTTCCCAAACTCTACGGCAAAAATCATGTTGGAATTACAGCAGGGGCTTCCACCCCGGATTGGGTTATTCATGAGGTTGTTGACAAGATCAAGTCTTTTGATCCCTAAGCTATCAAATACACCATGCCTGCGAGCCCGAGCAAGGCAATAGCCATCCAAAAACCGACCAGGAGCCCATACACCAGTTTAAGATGTTCCCGGAATCCAAATACTAATATGCCATAAGTGATCGGGAGTATCGAGGAAATAATAGCAGGGACCCAGATCAACATTCCAGGCAATCCAGAAGAGCTTTCCGAAGACGGCGGATAGCAGCAGGCAGTAACAGCCACAAGCACAGCATATGGTACGAAAACGATTGAAAAGTAGAGTAGACCCGAAACTCGCTTGCTCATTCGCATCTAATCCGATCTTATCCCCAAGAAAGCGAGTGCGTTGGCAGTGGCCCTCTCAGCTACAACAGCTGGCTCCACTTCTTTCAACTGTGCTACCGAGTTCAGCACCACGTTCGCCACATCCGCGAGTTCAGCATTGTGACCCCCCGTTCTACCTGTGACTCCTGAACGCAAGTCAGGCAATCCCGCCAGGCATAGCGTGAATGGACGAGGCCGGCTTACCGTAGCGCCTTGCTATCTGCAAGGCCTGTCCCAACACCTGCTTCTGCGTATCCTTGCTCGCCTGCTCTACCACCTTCTTATGATAATCCAGCCCTATATTATCCTCTATGAAGCGCAAATTGCGCTCTACCTCACCGGTCGTCTCCGGCAAGTCTCCTGGATGGCAGCCAAGTGCCGGAAATACCAGCGAGCTATATTTCTCAGCGATCTCCAGTACCCGATTATTCGAATCGTAGTTAACACCCATCGCTACAATGCCAACCAAGCCGCAATCCCACGCCCGCTCAATCGCCTGGTCCAAATCTTTTATCTCATCAAGGTATGCGTGAGCGTCTATCAATTTGTACATCTACACAACCTCGATCTTCAAATCTCCTACCGTCTTCACTTCCTTCCCTTCCTCAGCTAGCGCAATTGTCCTATCAGGCACGAGGGACCGGTAGGCTGAAGAGGTAAAAATGGTGATACACCGCCCTCCATAGATAGCCTCTCTCGTACCGGGCTGATGTGACCGGATAAGGACATTCTTCCCGACCTTTTCCATAATCCCCTCAAACCAACCCTGCCCGAACTGTGGCCTTCCTGTAAACATATCCTCTCCCAGGTAATCGCCCTCGCTCTCCCGCCAGTCGCCCCAAGTTATCCGGTGCCATTGCTTGTCCCCAAAGTTTATTTGATTTATGTCCTCTATTCTCTCCACATCGGGCAAGGCCCCGTGCAAGCCAATAATACCACAGGAAGCGGAGACGGCCAGAGGAAGCTTTGACAGCACCAGAGAATAGTGCTCACGCAGGTTACTATCCAGTGTGTCCCAGAAATCCGCCGGGTGAAATTCCATAGCACGGCGACCTTCATGATTCCCCATCAGCAAATATAGGTTATTCGGGTTTTCCAGCTTCAACGATAGCAAGGTATTGATATTGTCCGCAGACGCCGGCCCGCGGTCAACGTAGTCGCCCAGGAAAACAAGCGTGTTTTCCCGCCTCAGGTACTTGTCAATGACCTTCTGTGTGGCCTCGAGATCTCCGTGGGTATCCCCCACGAAGATGAGGGGGCCGGGGCCCAATTCAATCAGGTTCGGCTCTTCATTCAGTTTCTTTTCAGCCTTGCCAAGCAGGTCCTGTATTTCTTCCTTCTTCATAATCAATCCACCTAACCCGGACAAGCCGTCCGCCATAGGCGGACTAAACTCGAAAACCGAAGCACGAAATTCCAAACAATATCATCCGCCTTTGGCGGGCCAGAATGACACCTAGAGGATACCTGTCTTCAGCAGAGGATTACATTGTATCATTATGTTGGCAACTTGGGCAAAAGCATGTTCCCCTGCCGGCAATCTTTACCCACTCAATGGGGGAACCACACACAAAGCAGCGTTCACGGCGCCTGTGGGCAACGTTGAACTCGGTTTGCGCCCTGCCCCTTTGCCCATTGGGAAGACGGTACGTATCGACGCTGGCCCCCTTGTTCCTGATCCCCCTCTTCAAAACCTCCATAATGCCTTCGTGCAAGAGTTTGATTTCTTTGTTGGAAAGAGTGTTCGCCCTCTTCAAAGGGTGGATTCTGGCGTAGAAGAGTGCTTCGTCAGTGTACATGTTCCCTATCCCGGCTATGGCGTGCTGATCCAGAAGCAAGGCCTTTATCGGGATATTTCGTTTATTTACAATATTATGTAAAGTTGCTGTGGTGAAAGATGGCTCCAGTGGCTCAGGCCCCAGCTTGCCAGTCACCGCGCTCTCATCATCGACCAGCCATAGCCATCCGAGCTTCCGCTGATCAATGAAATGTACGTTGACCCCACCATCGAGGCGGAATATAGCAGTTGTGTGCTTATAAGGGCGGGGTGATGGTTCCAGGAGAAGCACCCCTGTCATTCTCAGATGGATGATAAGGGTTTCCTTGCCGGAGAGCCGGAAGAGCATATACTTGCCGCGGCGACCTATATCCCCTATTGTCTGTCCGACAAGCCTGCGGCTAAATTCCTGCGCCGAGAGTTCCTGAACCGCCCCCTCCTGAAATACCTCAACCTCAGTGAACTGATGCCCCGTTACATGAGGGGAAAGCTCATTCTTTATTGTCTCAACATCTGGTAATTCGGGCATTTCGTTAACATTATAAATGCGGAAGGATAAAGAAGTCCAGAACTTGTACTGGCTGAGCACATGGGTAACACTGGGCTATGGATTTTAGCAAGTTCCTTTTCAATATATTCTA
>JAGXOF010000040.1 GCA_023660035.1 Dehalococcoidia bacterium LH_S1 | reverse complement strand
ATTCCGGTAAGTTCATTGTTACCAGCGAGATCGGCCCGCCAAAAGGAACGAACATCGATGGTATGCTTCATCATATCGATATTCTCAAGGATAAAGTTGACGCAATCAACGTGACCGACCACCAGAGCTCTGTGATGAGATTCCCTTCCCTTGGAGCCTGTCTGGCGATTAAGGAGCAGGGAGGCGAGCCCATCCTGCAAATGACCTGCCGCGACCGCAACCGCCTGGCACTTGAGGCCGATCTGCTCTTTGCACATACGAGAGGTATAAACAACGTGCTCTGCCTTACCGGTGATGCCGTCCCCGTCGGCGATCATAAGCAGGCAAAAGGGGTCTTCGACCTTGATTCCGTGCAACTTCTTCACACCATTCGTCTGCTGGAGTCAGGCAGCGATCTGGGAGGCAATAAGCTTGACGGTGCGATTGATTTCTGCGCCGGAGCCATCGTTACCCCCGAGGCAAACCCCCTGGAACCACAGCTCGCCAAGTTCGAGAAAAAAGTCGATGCCGGGGCGGAATTCATCCAGACACAAGCGATATACGATTTGGAAAACTTCTCAAGGTTTATGGAGTTTGCACGCCAGTTCCCCGTGAAGATACTGGCTGGAATCGTGCTACTCAGTTCAGCCAAGATGGCCGAGTTTATGAACGCTAACGTACCCGGGATATTTGTGCCTCAGAATCTCATTGACGAACTTGCCGCCGCCCCCAAAGGCACCAAAATTGACAAAGGCATCGAGATCGCGGGAAGAATGATCGCTGCGCTGGAGAAAGATTCGATTTGCGACGGAGTTCACATCATGGCCATCGGCAAGGAGGATAGAGTCCCCGATATCCTGGAAGCAGCAGGGTTGGGGACATCAAGTGTCGGGTGAATTCGGCCGATCCTCTTTAAACCTTATCCAGAAGGCACAGGCAAAGCAGATTACACCCGCCATGTCAATAATGCTGCGAAATAAGCCCCAATACGGGATGAAAGAAGTGTAAGTTGTGAACGTCCATTACTCCGACACCTCCCTTGCCGAATTATCTTCCCCTCGCGTTTTTGACATAACCCCGAAATCGCAAATCCCAAGCACCAATTCCCAAACAAATCTCAATGACCGAATAACCGATGCCCAATCTGCCTGCGGCGAATGCAATTTTGGATATTTGAGAAAGGGTAAACATATAACCAAGAGGTCAATATCCAGGAGGTGCTGATGCGCACATTTTATTCCTGTTGGTTATAAATAACCGCATCACTTACATGCTACTTTGCCACCACCCTAGCCCACCGCCGCTTACCGACTTTGATTACGCTCCCGTTCCCCACTTTCGCTCCAGCATCAGTTACTGTTGTCCCATCAACCTCAACCGCATTCTGGCGGAGTAGGCGTTTTGCCTCCCCTCGGCTTTCCACAAGCCCGGACTCAACCACCACATTGATTAAATCGGCTGACTCTTCAGGCGACCGAATTGTAAAGATTGGAATCTCCTCCGGTATATTCTGCTCCTGGAAAACTCGACTGAAATGGGACTCCGCCTCTTTAGTCACTCCTTCATTATGAAACTCAGTTACAATTTCCCTGGCCAGGCGTTTCTTGATCTCCATAGGGTTCACCGAGTCACCTTCCAGTGCCTGTCTGAATTCCGCCAGCTCATCCTCATCGACATCAGTGAGGAGTTCAAAGTAGTCCATAACTAGGTCATCGGAAATCGACATGATTTTACCGTACATTTCGTTCGGGGGATCTTCAACGGCTATGTCATTGCTCAGGCTCTTGGACATCTTCATTTGCCCGTCTGTTCCTACCAGGAGATGAGTGAAAAAAACATGCTGAGGAGTTTGCCCCATCATTCTCTGAAGCTCACGCCCCACAAGGCAATTGAATTTCTGGTCTATGCCACCGAACTCAACATCGGATTCAATCATTACGGAATCATACGCCTGAAGCAAAGGATATAAAAGCTCGGTGACGGCAATCGGTTGATTCGTTGCCTGTCTGGCTGAGAAGTCTTCCCTGGCCATCATCTGCGCTACCGTGAATCTGCTGGTCAATTTTATTACATCAGCCAGGTCGAATTTACCGAACCAATCACTCTGCCATCTAACCTCTGTTTTCTCCGGGTCAACGATTTTGAAGAACTGCCTCATGTAGGTGTCAGCATTTGCCTTCACTTCTTCGGCGGTCATCATAGAGCGTTTTTGGGATTCCCCGCTGGGATCTCCTATCTGCGCAGTCCAGTCGCCGACGATCAGAATTACCTTATGCCCAAGTTCCTGAAACTGCTTTAGCTTCCTCAGTGTCACCACATGACCGAGATGGATGTCAGGACGGCTGGGGTCAAAGCCTTCCTTCAAACGCAAGGGCTTTCCATCCTCCATCATTTGCCTCAACTCCTCCTCCACTATGACCTCGGCAACACCTCTTTTAAAAATTCGCTCCATTGTTGTTTCCATTACGTGAATTCTCCCTTATAGTAATCGCTTCGAGTTGTATCTAGTTTATCGTAACTTCCCTTGCGATTGCCACATCGTTTTCGATTTGTCTTTTAAGGTCATCAAAGCTCTCAAATTTAGTCTCCTCCCGCAGACGTTTGACGAATTCAATGCTTAATTCCCGTCCGTAAAGGTAACCATCAAAGTCCAGTAAGTGGGTTTCCACGGTTCGGGGGCCTGGACCAAAGGTAGGCCTTGTCCCGATATTCGTCACTGCCCTGTAGGTTTCTCCATCGACATGAGCAAGTGTAACATACCCGCCAGGGGCCGGTATAGCATGATGGCTGTTGACCTCGAGGTTCGCTGTTGGGAATCCCAGCACCTTTCCTCCCCGAGCATCACCATAAGTGACTATTCCCGTCATTCGAAAGCGCCTCCCCAACATCCTGGTCACAGTCTCAACATTCCCCTCCTTTAGCATATTCCGAATCGCAGTGCTGCTTACCACCTGTTCTTCAACCGTTACCGGAGAAAGCACAATCACTGTAAAACCGAGTTCTTCTCCTAGTGAACGTAGCACATCCGTATTCCCCTCACGCCCTTTGCCAAGTACAAAATCAGGGCCGACGATCAGTTCCCGCATTCTGAGATACTTTCGCAGAAGGGTTGCGAACTCCTGGGCAGTGAGCTGAACAAGCTCTGGGGTAAAGGATAGAACGATAACGTGGTCAATCCCCAATTCTTTCATTATCTCAGCGCGTTCCTCCAGGCTCGTCAGGTAAGGCAATTCCACAGCCGGATCGAGCAAGGCTGTAGGATGCCTGTCAAAGGTCACCACACCGCTAAGATAATTTGCCTGGGCGGCCTGTTCCTTGACCTTATTTATCAAATACTGATGACCGGGATGCACTCCGTCAAACACCCCAATAGTCACACACATTTCCCTGGCAGGTTTTATCTGTGCAAGTTCACTTTCTACTGTCACTCTCTGTAACCCCTCCCATTTTTGCTTTCAGTGTCTATGGAAATTCTATGGTCTCTCAAACCTGGTGTCAAGCAAAGTCGCTTGACACCAGGTTTTCACTTGAACTAAAATGGCCGTAAAGGCAAATGCGAAGATGAACGGATTCAGGAATACGAAGAACACTAATAACCAAACATAAAGGAGACCCACAATGACAAACTTTCGCTCACGAGTTGTTCAATGGACAAAAAGAGAAGTGGCTGAAAGGGCATTGGGCCGAGCGCTTGCCCAGTTGGGGAATAACCCGGAGAAGAATGCTAAATACCTTCTGGGTGCTGTAGACTATGTCGCCTCCGGGGAAAAGCAGGGCATTATTCGCGACCGGGTACACAGATGGGTAAACGAGGAAGCCGGTAAGGAATTTCTTGGCCGAATCATAACACACACACACCCCAATTGTCGGCGGCGATCGCTGGCGCGTATGGCCGTAAGCATGTTCTTCCGTGATCAAAACTTGCGCGAACGCTGCTTACAGGAATATGGGGTAACTCCACCATATGTGATGTTGATATCTCCTAGTATGAGATGTAACTATCGTTGCCAAGGATGCTATGCCGCAAGCTACGAGCGCAAGGACGATATGGATTCACAGGTATTCGATCGTGTTCTCAGCGAAGCTGAGGACATGGGTATCAATTTCTTTGTCATTCTCGGCGGTGAGCCTTTTATTTATCCCGAACTCTTGGATGTGATAAAAAAGCACGATAAGTCATTCTTCCAACCGTATACCAATGGCTATTTTATCGACAAGAAAATGGCTAAAAGGCTGGCGGATTTAGGAAATGTTGCCCCGCAGATAAGCGTTAACGGTCCGGCGGAATACACCGATGCATCACGAGGTAAAGGCAGCTTTGACGTATGCATGCAGGCCATGGACAACTTGCGGGAGGCAGGTTGTGTCTTCGGGTTCTCTTCCCTTGTCACTCAACATAATGTTGACGCCATTTGTTCAGAGGAGTGGATCGATCAACTCATCGACAAAGGGGCTCTCTACGGGTGGTTGTTCCTTTATATGCCAGTAGGAGGCGACCCTGACCTGAGCCTTATGCCAACGCCGGAACAGCGCAACCAACTACGGGTTGTTATGAAGCAGTATCGAGAGACCAAGCCAATATTGCCCATAGATTTCTGGAATGATGGACCACTAACAGGCGGATGTATATCGGGCGGCAGACTCTATTTCCACGTAAATCACCGTGGCGATGTCGAGCCGTGTATCTTTGTTCACTTTGCCACTCACAATATACATAACTGCAGTCTCGCCGAGGCCCTCGCCTCGCCGTTCTTTAGCAGTATCAAACAGAGTCAGCCTTTCTGTTACAACACGCTTAGACCGTGTCCCGTCATAGATCACCATCAAGCCATGTGGAACCTGATACAGCAAAATAATGCGAACCCAACGCATGAGGGCGCAGAGAAGATGTTTACCGAATTGGAACCCCAGATGAAAGAGTACTCTGACGGTGTCCAGCGTGTCATGGATGATGTCTGGGATAACGAAGATTACCACAACTGGGCTGCTCAGTGGGAAGGGTTATGTGGCATACCGCCAGAACGATTGGAGCAGCGCCGCAAGGAATATGAGGAATCACGAAGGAAATCATCGTACGCAACACAAACATAGGAACATAGATAAATACATTAAGCAGTTAAAAACGATGACTGATCCGAATAGCTCACGGCCGAACGGCTATTTGCTCGTATGTTATAAGCTCCAACCAATTTAATCGATATGGTCTCCTGAGTCTTCCAAAGGAACAACGATAGCCATGATCAGGTAGGCTATAACTCCTAACCCGGACTAGCCGGAACCAAAAAGCAAACGTTCGCCTTTCTCATGCTGTATAATAGGGAGGAAGTATTCAATGAGGAGAGAAGACGATGTTGTTGACCGAACGGTATCAGGACAAGATCCATGGAGTCCTGTCTTGTTATGATCGCGTTGTCATCCGGGGAACTCTTCCCGGCCGGAGTTATGCTCAGGGCATGACAGCTTTTCTGTCTGCCAACCACATCAGGGTATTTGATTATCCCCAGTTTACCCAATCCCTCCGAGAAGAAGTCCGTGGAAATGCCCAGAGCACTGCCACCGAAAACGGGTTGGAGATAGAGCACATTCGAAAGCTCAGGGTATTTCGCAAGCCCATGTTTGACAATTGGGTCTGAAAACAGATTCAAAGTCCATGGTTTTGAGGCGATTCTGTCATTACATGGCCTTTTTCAGTCTATTTCTGGCACTTGGGGTGGGGCAAGCGTCGTGATCCCCAGTGCCTTCAGTACGTCACGTGCCCGGTTGCTTCCCCCAGTTACACCTTGCTTGCGCTCTGAACCTACCTCCATTTCGACAACATGAATGGTACGCAGTGCTTCCAACGCCGCCTCACCTGATAAGTTACTGCCCGCTGCCTTTAGCTTTTTCTCCATTGCTCGCTCCAGCAGGAAGGCCAGCGCTGCCACAAGAATATGCGCTTTCACTCGGCCATCGTCGCGATGATAAATGGGGCGCATCTCGATCACGTCTTTCAGGCAGTGGAAGGCCTTCTCTACTTCGCTCAGGTCTTTGTAGGCTTCAACTGCTTCTACTGGCGTCAGCCCCTGTTCCTCTGTCTGGATCAAGTACTTCCCTTTATAGGCTTTCTCCCGTTCCAGGTTAGGGTGCTCAAAGTAGTGGAATTCCCCTTCATTTATCTCCCAACCATAGTAACGTTGACCATGATTGCGGGAGAGAATTCGAGTCGCCGCCGCTCCAATCTTCTGCGGCACTTTCAATTTGCCCTCCGCCACGCCCTTCCCCAGCTTCTCCATCGCCACCCGAGTGCGCTCCATGGCCTGCTCTCGCATCCTTCGCTCGTAGGCCAGCCGCTCCTCGGAGTGAACCACAAATACACGCACTCCAAACCCCCCACCGGCTACCTCCTGTACCAAGGTCTTGGAATTCTCTCCCTTCTTTCCTCCCCTTGATGGGCACTCCTGCCATGGCCCGGTCGCTCGGTTGATGAGTTCATAGATATCCTCTCGCCGTCTTCGCTGTAGCCCCACCAAATACCCTTGCTTCTGCTCGCGCAGCATTGCCACGTTATCCGAGGTCACCATCCCCCGATCTCCCACAAACACCACTCGCTTCAGCCCAAAGCGCTTCTCCAGATCGTCCACTACCCCTTTTACTGTCTCGAAATCACGCCTGTTGCCCCGGAAGACGTGATGCGCTATCGGCCACCCATTGACCATCACCATCCCTACCTGCACTTGCCGATTGCGACGCTTCCCATCTTGGCTGTAGCCGTACCGTCCCAACTCCTTCGGTCCCTCCCCCTCAAAATAAGTGGAGGTCAAGTCATAGAACACAAGCTCCACTTGCAGTGAGAAGAGATCACGCAACTCGAAGTAGAGCCTTTGCTCAATCTCCTCTTTGTGTTCCAGCACTTCATCTAGGGTACGATACCACCGCTGTAGCCAAGTGAGGTTTACCTGCACCCTCCCATGTTCCTCCCATTGGGGTAGCCACCGCTTACCCTGGCGATCGCACACATAATCAGTCTCCAACCACGTGGCTAAGTGGTGCTCACTGCCAGGACAACACAGCCGATTCACCACCAGAACAAATGCCCGGTCTGCCAGGGCTGTACTCAGTTGCCTTTTCTTACCTTCACAATCCTCCAAGATGGTATCCAGCCCCAGTTCTTGCCACAGGCTCTTTGCCACCAGCATTGGCCCCCAGCATGCCGCCTCCCTCGGGTTCACCTTGGCAGCACGCACCCAACTACTCTCAGCCCCCTCACTCTGCAAGATGCGTACCAGACTGCCCAGGTAAGGAGCCAGAAGATCTTTGCGCCCCAGATTCATTACCACGCGCTGCTTGACACGGCCATTTTCCGGGTAGCACTCTACCAGACGCAGGTATTCGTGCTGCGAGCCTTGACCACCGCGAGCTTTTACTGTTCTCAAGTACATTATCTGTCATGACGAAGCATAACAGAAAATGCCCGGTTTGTCAATAGAGCCAAACTATTTGTCTGTCATTACATTAATGGGGCTATTAGCTTCCGATGAAGCTGAATCAAAGCTGGGCTATCTCGCGAAATGTCAAACATAGGCTAACGGAGGCGGTTACGAGACACCGGAGTGGATGCCAGTGTACGAGCCCCCTACGTGTCGTGAGCTCGAGCGTGCGGTGGACAGGGTTGAGTTATATATCGATATGGACCAAGATGGGGAGGCCAGTCTGGTAGACACCTGGACACCATCTTCCAATAGTGACCTCAGTTATACCTATCCGTGGGATGTGGGAGGCTTTGGGCCCGGCACCTATTACACTGTAGCAAGAGCATATTTGAGTGATGGTACAGAGCTGTGGAAGACACGTGACATTGAGATAGCTCACGAGGGCGTTTCAGTGGAGAGCGAGATTACCAGATACGACAATGTCTTCCAGATCTTGTATTGGTTCAGTCATTTCCGGACAAATCGACCATGCTAAAATGCGACAACTG
>JAGXOF010000003.1 GCA_023660035.1 Dehalococcoidia bacterium LH_S1 | reverse complement strand
CCCTCAAAGTCCAGTTTTCAAGCAGAAACAGTCCAGTTTTCAGCTGTAGATAACACAGAAGAGAGTGATCCTTGACAAAGGGGTCCCGACATGGCAGAATAACATAGGTTATGGAAAGAGGAATCCTGTAAGGGGGGAATTAAGTGAGATGATGTGAGAATAGCAACTCAGGGTCTAGGGGTCTTTTCCCTACGCACCGGTCCCTTGCAGTTTGATAGTACTTCCACTGGCCTTACCATAAAGCTCTTGCGCAATTTTGGTTACCCAGCAATCTCCGCAAGAGACCTTGTTTGTATTAATCCTCAATGTGCAGCCTTATGAGATGGGGTATTTGTTCTTTGGACCCTCTAACAGCGCCAACCAGAGTCTCACTCGATCCCGACATAATAAGGAAGGGAGGTGGAAGATTATGACAAGCGCAACTCAGGATATAGAAGTTGATATAGACAAAAGTGAACTCTACAAATACATGGGCTATGAAAATGGTTCCAAACCCAGAGGGCGGGCCGTGTCGTTGATCGACGAGTACACGGAGAATGCTCCGTCCCTCATCCAGCCATCATATTCATATACCGTGAAAGATATCGAGTTAGTACATGGTTCATTGGTAGTTGTGGAGGATATGGCTGCACTACAGAGCAAAACCCTCGCAGGGCTACTGGAACACTGTGAGAAGGTGGCAGTATTTATAGCCACAATTGATGATTATCTGGAAAACATGTCAAAACGGTTGGTCAAAAATGGGCTCATGCTCCAGGCATCATGTCTGGATGCTATAGGCTCGGTTGCTGTTCAAAGCGTAGCCGACTCTGTTCGGGACCGCATAGAGAGAGTAGCCAGCAGGGAATACCTCGTTCTAAGTCGGCGATTGAGCCCCGGCTGGTGCGACTGGGACACCGAACAACAAAGGGCGATCTTTCAGGCTGTCGATGGCGGTTCCATAGGGGTCCGCTTGACCGACGGCTGCTTGATGATTCCACAGAAATCAGTCTCCGGCATTATAGGGCTTGGTACACCCGATAGCGGAGCAGACACTTATAACCCTTGCAAAAAGTGTGACAAGACCGATTGTCCGGAAAGGATAGTATGAGCAACAAAGGAGTAGAAGGAGGCAGCTATAAGCCTCTTACAGAGGAATCTATAAACAAAATTCACCAATCTGCAATGCAAATTATCGAGGAAGTGGGCTTCCAAGTCAATTCGGAAGCGGCCATGGGCCTCTTCGAGAAGGGCGGAGCGAAGGTAGATATAGAGAACAGAATCGCGCGCGTCCCTGAGAGTAAGGTCATGGAGCTCATTAACATGGCCCCCGCTGAAATCAATCTGTGCGGGCAAGAGGAAAAACACGATCTACTACTGGGCGGACCCCGCGTACACGCTGGTACTGGTGGCACCGCCCTTTACATATGGGACCAACGCAAAGGGGAGAAACGCCATGCCACGCTTGAGGACCTCAAGGACATAGCCAGATTGGCTGACGGCCTGGACAATATCCATCTATTTATGCTCTGCACCTATCCTAATGACTTACCTGTCGAAGAAGTAGACATAAATCGTTTCTTCGCCGGGCTGGATAATACCACCAAACACATTATGGGGGGCGTATATACTCCAGAGGGCGTGCAGCAAGTTATAAAGATGGCGGAAATGATCGCTGGTTCACCCGAAGAGCTCCGCAAGCGTCCCATTATCTCCATGATTACATGCGCAATAAGCCCCATGATACTCGATAAGAGCTACGGAGATCTGGCAAGACCTATAGTTGAGGCAGGCATACCTCTCGTCGTTCCCGCCGAACCGCTGACAGGGGCCACATCGCCGGTCACTCTCGCAGGGAACCTGGTGATCCAGGTGGTGGACTCACTTATGGGGGTGATGCTTTCTCAGCTAATAAAGGAAGGAGCACCAGTTATCTACGGTTCAGTAGCTACTTCAACTGACCTTTCTGACCTCAAGTATCTGGCAGGAACGGTGGAATCAGGGCTCGTCAATGCCGGTGCCGCCCAGATGGCTCAATTCTACAAGATACCTTACTATGCTACAGGCGGCATGACTGATTCAAAGGTATTGGACTCTCAAAGCGGATACGAGTCCGCCATAACAAGCACGCTGTGCGCATTAGCGGGGGCCAATTTCATTCACGACGCGGCAGGACTCATGGAATTTGCTATGAGCATGTCAGAGGAAAAGCTTGTCATCGACAATGAGATACTGGGAATGGTAATGCGAGCTGTGGAAGGTATAAGAGTGGATGACGAGTCTATCGGGTTGGATGTTATTAAAAAGACCGGGCCAGGCGGGAATTTTGTCACCACCAACCATACACGCCGCTTCATGCGCAAGGAACACTACACCCCTACTTTGAGCGATAAGGACTTCCGTGAAGATTGGGAGACCAAAGGATCGAAGGATACATTCCAGAGAGCTGCTGAGAGAGTGGACGAGATTCTGGCAGGCCCCGCACGAAACTTACCCACTGAGGTAAGAGGGCGAATACTCTCGGAAATACAGAACATCAAAGGCTAGCTCAGGAGGTCAGCGGGTTCAGTGTTTCCATTTCAACGCTTAACTACAAGAGGGGGGATATGTTAGTAATCGGGGAAGTGATAAACGCTACAAATAAAAAGGTCGGGCAAGCAATTGCTGACAGGGACAAGGAGTTTTTACAAAACCTGGCCCAGGAGGAGGAGAATGCAGGGGCGGACTTTCTTGACGTAAACGCAACAAGGGGAGGGGAATCCAGCGAAGAAGCAGCGGTGGCTATGCAGTGGCTGGTAGGAATCGTCCAGGAGGTAACGGATAAACCCCTGGTAATCGACAGCGATAGCCCGGAGGTCATCAAAGCTGGCCTCGACAAGTACAATGGCGATAAGGTAACAATCAACTCGGTGAGTGCCGAATCAGAGAGGATGGAGGCCATTCTTCCCCTGGCCGCCGAGCGGCAAGCTTTGCTGGTAGCTCTGGCTCATGGGGCAGAGGGCATACCGGATAATGTTGAGGATAGGCTAACCGCCTGCGGTCAGATCGTGGAGAAGGCACAATCCTTAGGGATAAAACTTGAGAACATCTTCTTCGACCCACTGGTGCTTCCCATTTCCGTGGATCCCACACAGGGTATGGTAACAATGAAGACGATAGAGGGAATCAAAAGCCGCTATCCGGAGGCCAAGACCGTTGTGGGACTGAGCAATGTCTCATTCGGCTTGCCAGCGAGAAAGATGGTTAACAGAGCTACTCTGCTTATGGCAGCTTATGCCGGGCTCGACGCAGCGATTCTCGATCCGCGGGACTCAAAGATGACACCGTTCATCAAGTTGGCTGATTTGCTCACCGGCAATGACCCTAACTGCAAGGCGTTCATAAAGGCCAATAGAAAAGGCCTGCTCGTGGAGTAAGAAGCCACCCCTACAAGGGATTGATCAAGCAAAATCCTCGAATAAAGGGAGGGGGCATGACAGAAGACATACTTGGCGCAATGAAGGAAAACGTGATACAGGGACGAATCACGAAGGACGATGAAGGACTGGAAGATGAAATGACAGGGCAACCGGGTGTGAAGGAGCTCGTCCAGGAAGCTCTGGATAATAATTACGAGCCACGTACGATACTAGATACCATAACCGACGCCATGACCATAGTGGGGGATAAATTCGAATCCAAGGAGTTCTTCATACCGGACATGTTAGCTGCGGCTGAAACAGTCGGGGTAGCCATGGAAATGCTGGATCCCCTCCTTGCCCAGAGCGGAATTGAACCCAAGGGTAAAGTGTTTCTGGCTACAGTGAAAGGGGATCTTCACGACATCGGGAAGAACATCGTGGCCATATTACTGCGGGGGAATGGCTACATCGTTAATGATTTAGGCAATGATATTTCGGCTGAAACCATAGCAAATGCCATCAAGGAAGAGAAACCTATGGTTGTCGGATTATCAGCACTCCTCACCAGTACCATGGGGAACATGAAAGGCGTGATTGAAGTATTAAAAGAAGCCGGGGTCAGAGATCAGGTCAAGGTGGTTATAGGTGGAGCGCCCATTACCGAGGAGTTTGCCAACAATATCGGTGCTGACGGCTACGGTGCTGACGGCTTCGACGCTGTAAGAGTGGTTACAAGCTTGGTCGGTTAAGAGAACGCCGAAAGAATATCCTCGGCATCGAACCAGCACAGTACTGCAATCCAAGCGTTGACAAACAGAGCCGAGCATACTGTACACGATAGAAATCAGAGGAGGAATGAAATGCCAAGGGAAGGGACCTTAATCACTAATCCCTATGAAAGGGTAAGCAAGGAGCAACTTGAACAGATCCATCAGAGTTCTTTGGATGTTCTGATGGACCCCGGGCTGTTCTGCTTTAACAAGGAGGCTGCGGACATATTTAGCAGTAATGGTGCAGAGGTTACATTTGTCTCCGGCGGCGAGCACCCAACATGGTCGATCAAAATACCGGAGAACCTCGTTTCCAAAGCTCTTGATAGCGCACCGAAGACGGTCAAGCTGGGAGCCAGGAACGAGGATAACAGCTTGATAATGCACGGTGATGAACCAAGGGTGTTCTTCGTTACGGGATCGGAGACAAATGTCTGGCTGGACGTTGACTTTCAAACTTATGTAAAGAAGTCCGGCTCAAGCACCGAGGCTAAGGTGCCTGAATTCCACGCACGGCGTGGTATGGTTGAAGACCTGGCTAAAGCTGCTCATGTATGCGAACACCTTGAGACCGTGGACGCCTTTATCCGCACAGTGAACATTCAGGACGACGACATAACAGATGACAACAAGGACGTTAACAAGTTCTTCGCTTCAGTGAATAATACCACCAAACACTTCATGATGGGATTAACAAACCTGGAGCAGCTGGACAACGTCGTCAACATGGCCAAATTGATCGTCGGCAGTGAAGAGAAATTAAAAGAGAACCCAATCATTTCCTTTATCACCTGTCTGGTAAAAAGCCCTCTGCAATTCGTTAATGATACGACACAGACCATGATAGAACTTTGCAGAAGGGAATTGCCTGTAGTTGTTTCATCCTCACCTCAGGCTGGGACCACTGCCCCCGTTAAGGAAATGGGCATCCTGGCCCAGATAAACGCTGAGGTTCTGGCAGGCATAACGCTGAGCCAGCTGGTGAACCCCGGAGCACCGATCATTTACGGAAGCGTACCCGTAAGAGCCAGGCTTGACGACCTGAGCGATTCCTATGGCGCACCTGAGACCAGCCAGTATAACGTCGACTGTGCTCAATTAGCCAGATTCTATAAATTACCCTGCTACGGGAGCTCTGGAGTGTGCGACGCAAAAGTACCCGGCACACAGTCCTCCGTAGAAAGGCTTTTCTCGAACATACTGGTGACACTGAGCGGACCTCAATACCTCCATCTCACATACGGCCTCTTCGATTGTAATTCCACATTCTGTCTGCCTCAGACAGTTCTGGATGACGCGCATTTTCAGATGCTGAAGTTCTTCTTGAGGGACCCACAGATCAACCAGGATGAGACCGACACAGTTCTCAAACAGATAAGAGAGGTAATGAACACGGAGCAAAAGCTTTATATCCGGTCAATCCGCCCTATGCTGAAAAGTGGGCAGATTACACAACCCTATCCATTCGAAGGGGATAGAGAAAGCGACCAGGCATTAGAGCTTGCTTGTGACAAGGTGAACGAGCTCCTTTCTCAACCTGTGGAGCACATAGATGAAGCCACCACTAAAAAGATATTTGAGCAAATACCCGGGGTACTCCCGCGGTTGAACGTTTACAACAAGTAGAGCAAGCGTTCACCCGATAGGATTGCGTCTTTTTAGGCGTGGCAATTTCGTCATTCCGGCGAAAGCCGGAATCCAGAAGGTCTGGCGAAAGAGAGCAAGTAACAAATATGTGGACATAGAACCGACACGAAAGGAGAGTGTGAATGGCAGCGATAGCTGGAATAATATCGACAAAAGGAAAGCAGCTTACAGAAGCGACAGAAAAGGTGCAGAAAGCGGTTAACCTGATGCACCACCGTGGACCGGACAACAAGATCGTCCAGACCCTCCCTGACAGGACAGGAGCACTGGGAGCAGCTGAAGTTAATCTGACACCTGAAAGGACGCAGTGTGCAGCAGTCGCCAGAGCTCCCTATATCCTCTTTGACGGAGAGCTGTTCAATGAAAGACCCGAGGGCCAGACCGATACAGAGCTCTTCAAAGAGTACTATCAAAAGTACGGCAAGAATTGCTTCACGCATATGGAAGGAAGTTACTGCTGCGCCGTGGTGGACAACGGAGAAACGATTATAGCCCGCGACGCAGTGGGAGCCAGGCCGCTCTTTTACGGAACAGAGAATGACCTTTTCTGTTTTAGCACGGAGATGAAAGGGCTTATAGGCAACATCCGCTTCGATATGCATGAGCTAGTTCCCGGGCACATATACAGCACCAAAGACGGCTTAAAGCCATTTGAGCCATACTTTGCTGATGTTCCTGAGCCTGAAAACCTGGAGCATGCAACGAAGGTGCTAAGGGACCTCATGATAGAGGCAGTCCGGAAAAGAATGAAGGGCGTAAACACCGTCTCGGCTAGTGGCGGACTGGATAGCTCCATTATCGCAGCGGTAGCCAAGCAGTACAATAAAGACTTGCATCTCTTCACCGGTGCTATTGAAAGCGCTAACGCTCCAGACCTCGAGAATGCCAAACTTATGGCCGAATTCCTGGGAGCTGAACACAATATCTACCACATTACAGATCAGGAGATATCCGAGTTCATCCCCCAAGCAGTATGGTACCTGGAGAGCTTTGATGAAGACTGCATATCCGGCGTGATCGCCAATTACTACGTCTCGAAAATGGCCAAGCAATACTGTGACAGCATTATGGTCGGTGAAGGCGCCGACGAGCTGTTCGGCGGATATCGCATGGTGCTGAAAAGCGAGCACGTGACCAGCGATGAGCACAGAGAGGAACTCGCTAAGAAATTGCTGGCTATAGCGTATAATACGGCACTCAGGCGTCTGGATAGAGGGTGGATGGCCAACGGCATCGTCTACCAGACCCCGTTCCTGGACCCGAAAGTGCTGGCCTTTAGCCGTAAAATCCCCATGGAATGGAAGATCTACGGCGAGAATCAGACGGAGAAGTATATCCTGAGAGAAGCCTTTAAGGACATGCTCCCCGAGCGAATTTACAAACGGGAGAAACTGAGATTTGCCATGGGAACAGGCATTGATGATGTCATGGACAGGATAGTATCCACGGTAGTGGATCCCGAGGGAATCAAAGAGACTCCCAAGTCGTACTACGGCATGCCGTTTGCCACATTCAAGGAACTATACTACTACGATGAGTTCCTGAGGCAATTCCCGGCTGCCTATGAGAAACAGACGATTCGCTGGGACCCCTTCAAATAGTAGCAATATGAAGTGGACAATCCTGGGCTCCGGCGGATGCTCACCTATCCCCAAGCCGCTTTGTCAATGCAGAATATGTCAGGAAGCGAGACAGAAGGGCCTCCCTTATTCCAGGGCAGGTCCTTCTGCTTTTCTGCATGATCTCAACCTGCTGATAGACACGCCCGCAGAGATCGCAGGGCTTTTGAATCGGGAAGACATCCGCCGCGTCGACAGCCTCATCTTCAGTCACCTTGACCCCGATCATGTAGAGGGGTTTCGAGTGGTAGAGCAGATAGCCCTCGACTTCCGCAGTTGGAAAGCCTATCCGGAAAAGCAAATCCGCCTGCTGCTCCAGGAGGAACTTGCTGAACGCATAGCGTCAATACAGTCTCAATACGGACCTGTGATCGATTTCTACAGGGAGAGCGGATTCGTTTACATCGAAATCTTTAAAGGCGAAATCCAGGTAGAAGACGTGCACATCACGGCCATCCCCATCGACGGCGGTTCCCAGATCTCCTTCGTACACGTCTTCGAGCAGAACGGGCAGAGGGTAGTCTACGCTCCCTGCGATATAAAGCCCTTCCCGGAACACCGCATCGAGGTCCAGAAACCTGACCTGCTCATTATCCAGCCGGGGATATTCGAGACGGGATTAAAACACGATTTCGAGTACCCACCCGATCACATTTCCAGAACCACTCTCTACACGTTCGAGGATACCCTGCAACTGGCAGAACGCCTTGGGGCCAGGCAGGTGCTTTTCGTCCACCTGGAAGAATACTGGAACAGAAGCTACGACGACTATAGTGCTCTGGAATCAGCAGACGGGAGAATCAGCTTCGCCTACGACGGGATGGAGATTAACATTTGAGATAACGCCGGGGAAACCACAGGTCCAGTCTGAGAAAATTGGAACGGCTGCGCACGATCAGAACAGCCACCGCCAGCATCAGTATATCTATCACCAGCGCAAGCTCATGCGAAAGTACATACAGCATTCCAAAGCAATCAGGACATTCCTCATGTGTACCGAGAGCACCCCGGAACAACACCGCGTTGGCGCCGATAAAACTCAGGACTATCGGGATAAAGATAGCGCTACAGACTCTCGGGAACAACCCCAACACCAGGAAAGCGCCCAGTACAGCTTCCACCCAGGGAAGGACCGCCATGTAGGCGGAAACGAGCTTGTAAGGAAGCCAGAGGAAAAGGCCGGCATATATTTCCACAACCTCAGCCTCGGCGGCTAACTGAGCCGGATAGGCTAGCTTACCCACAGCCGCTGTGATAAAAATGACTCCCAGAACGAGCCTCAAGGCTAATGGAAGATAGGAACCATCGATAATGCGCCGCAGTTTGCCTGTTGTCACCTGCTCTTCCCTTATTGTCCTTCCCTGCTTTACTAGCCCGACCTCCCACATGCTTGTGTTCGCCTTCGGCGGAAGATTATGGATCAAGTCCAGAATAACTATGCCTAAGCGGATATCCCCCCATCCAGATAAACAGTCTGCCCTGTCAAATAGCTTGAGGTATCGGAGGCAAGGAAAAGGGCCATTTCCGCCACGTCCTCGGGCTCGGCGATGCGCCCCAGCGGAATATCCGGAGCTACTTTGGACAGCATCTCTGGATTGCTCCATATCGGCTTGCTGAACTCGGTTCTCACAATGCTGGGGGCTATGGTATTCACCCTGATATTGGAGGACGCCAGCTCAAGGGCTAACGCCCGCGTCAGCATGACCACACCCGCTTTGGCAATACAGTATGCCCCCATGCCATTTGCCGCCTTCTGGGCAGCTGTAGAGGATATGTTTATTATGCAACCTCTTCCTCGCTCCACCATGATCTTGCCCACAGCCTGACTGCAAAGCCAGTATCCCTTGAGATCGGTATCGATGATCTGGTCCCACTTGTCCTCCCGCAGGTCCAGGAGCTTGCGCATCACATTCGTGGCCGCATTATTAACCAGGATATCGATGGTGCCCACTTCCTCCTTGATCTTCGACGCCATATTGTCAACGTCAGCCCTCACTGTTATGTCCGTCTGGACTGGCAGAGAGCGCCGACCCAAGGCACGCACCTCCTCAACCACCTCCTCCAGATCAGAAACGGTCCGGCTAGCCACTGCCACATCGGCGCCACACCTTGCAAAAGCGAGGGCCATAGCTCTTCCGATCCCCCTGCCACCGCCGGTGACAACAGCCACCTTGCCATCGAACATAGAGCCTGAGTATACCATTCTCACCACCCTACTGCTTCTCTGATGGCATAGAAAACGTCCTGTGGCCTCTCTATCTCATAGTCGACATCGACTGTTATCACCAACGCATTCTCGTGATGGTCACCCTTGAGAGTGCCTTCAGGCGTCTGTTCAGGCAAAGTCTGGACCTTCGCATCGCCAAAGGAGCAAAACCCGTGGTCGGAAATGACAATGAGCTTGTTATTTGCGTTGTCCAGAAATCCGGTGTCCATGATCTCGCCGAGCTTTTCATCAACCCTTTCATACCATTCCAGGACGCAATCCTCGCCCCAGTGGAAATGCTGAATCCTGTCCAAAAGTGAATATACCGAGATCAAAACATCGGGGTTCTCTCCCATCAATTCCTTTGTCTTCTCCGTGACCGTCTGCAATTCTTCCCACCACTCCTTTTCATTGGTCGGGAGACCAAAGCCGATGGGCTTGAAGCCGACATTGAAGGAATAAGGAGGAATCACGAAGGGAACGTTCATCACCCGGACTTTTTTGCCTTCCCTGTCAAGGATATCCCAGATGAAGTCTACATTGATGTTCTCCCTCTTTACGATATCCCCGCCTGCGACAAAGGCTTCATGCCCATGCTCTTCGGGGGTTTTCCCACAGAACATGCCACACCAGATAGGGGCGGAAAGGGGTTTCTCCTTCAGGGTAACCTCCTTGGCCTTGCCCATATTGGAAAGTCTCTGGAAGTTGGGGAGTTTGTCCAGATTCGGACTCACGATCGTCCATGTAGCTGCATCAATACCTAAAACCAAAAACACCCAACACCTCCTTCACTGCGTTATATCAGCCATCAGCTATGAACCAACCCAACAAACTCAAGGAACTCTATAAACTCAACAAACTCGCATCCTCTCAGGCGAATCAGTTACCCTATAATACCACCCCAGCTCCAATGTTCCTGTCCTTCACAAGGACAAACCTGCCCAATTCAGGAATATCCAAGAACTTCTCCACAACCACTGTTTCCTTCACCTTAGGACATCATCTAGCAGAACAGCCTCGCCCAAAAACTGCTCGGTTGCCACAGGAGGGTTCCCCACCACCCCACACACATCCCCCCGAACAGGGCTACAGTCACTGACTATCCCGATACTATCACTCGCTATAGCATCACTCAAGTCCCCATTATAGTAAGTTGCATTAAGCTCCATAATGAGGTATACTTAAGCCATTATGAAGGGAGACAAGATACAGATAAATGATCCTGAACTTGTAGAGGAATTGTTGAAAAGGGAGGTGGACTTCACTGTTTGGAAGAAGCTCGGGCTCTTGAACGCTTTAGCAAACTGCAAGACATCTTTTGAGCAAGCAGCGAGGCTGTTCGATGTGCCTCATTCTACAGCTTATGTGTGGATAAGAAAGTGAAACAAAGACGGATATGATGGGCTGCTATTCAAGCATAACTCAGAAAGAGGCAGGTCATCAAAGCTTAGTGATGAGAACGTGAGATGTCTGGAGGAGCTACTTAAGGAGAAGGACTATTGGCAAACCTCAGAGGTTGTGGACCTTATAGCAGAGAGATTTGGTGTGAGATTATCTCAGCACCAGGTAAGGAGGATTCTGAGAGACAAGCTCAGGATGAATTTCTCCAAGCCGTATCCGAAGGATTACAGAAGGCCGGATAATGCAGAGGAGTTACTGGGTAGCCAGTTGGAGTTAAGTTACAAGTATTTGATGGAGGTGAAAGGCGACTGGTTTGAGGAAATAGCCCTTGGGTTTGCAGATGAGAGTGCACCACAACTCACAGCCAACACGGTAAGGGTATGGAGCTTTGGCAAACCGGAGATGCAGAAAAACACGCAGAAGATGAAAGCTAACACAGTGGGCTTTTACGCCTTAAGGGGCACGAGTGTTCGAGAATTTACAGCCGATTCAAAAACAGAGAGCTTTGTAGGGTTTCTCATTCTCCACTCACAAGGCCAGGAGAGTGCGAGAGGAAGCAGAAGGCATGGGGATATATCTGACGTATCTGCCGCTATATTCCCCAAATCTCAATCCAATAGAGTTTATCTGGAAGGGCATAAAGAGGGTCGTTTCTGTAAGTTTTGTAAAACATCTGGATAATTTCAAGCAAATAGTAGGACATACGTTTGATTGTCTATCCAAAAGGCTGATCTTCGCCAAGTCATGGATAGATAAATTCCTCTCCCGCCTTCCCTTGCTATGGAGGATTATGCACTTAACTATAAGCAGGTAGGCCAGACGCTCTCGGAGCCGGGCCATGACCGTAGCACACTCAGGCAGGGAGGAGTATCTGCGGTAGAGGATGGCGTATTTCTCCACAAGCCTCTCCACAAGCCTAGTATTGCGGGCAATGCGCATGGTGGAGAGCCATCCTCTAGCCCCATCATTACCACGCAGAAATCGTCCAGGTAACGCTCAACACAGGAAAGGTCATGTCCCAGGCGGGTGGCGACCTCGGTAGGGGTAAGCCCCTTGAGATAGAGATGGACTGCCTGGGTCTTGTGAGAGATGCCCGGGCCGATGTCCTTAACACGTCCCCTCGTCGGGATGAAGATATCCTGCTTGACATAGGTGGCCAGGATGCGGCTAATGGTCCTTTCGCTGGTAATAAGCAGATGGACCAGGTCCTCCACGGTAAGAACGGCCCTCTGCTCCTATGCCTCCCAGAGAAGACGATGCACCAGAAGCTCACGGCGTTTCTCCGGTTCGGTGACGGAGAGATCATCGGAGGAGAACAGGGTAAGCTTTACCCTCACCTTCTGACAACGAGAAAGTGGCTTGCCGGCAGGCTCATCCTTACTGAGTGCCGTGTACCACATCTACCCATCGGTCGAGCCCACCAATAATCGGGCTGAGCGGCACTTGAGGCCTATGGTTATCATGAGGAAGCTGACCTTCGGCAACCGTTCGGACTCGGGTGCTTCCAATGAGGCAGTGCTAATGAGCGTTGTCGAAACCGGCGTCTTGAACGATGTTGAGCCACTGGATATCTTCAGGGCTTTATCAATAAAGACCTTGACTTCATTTGGCGAGTTGCCAGAGCCAAAACTACCACCATTCCTTAAAACAGGCTTAGGACCACTCAGGTTCCTTGGAAAACGGAGAGCAGCCCGGTTTTCAAACCAGACTCATACGCGCGCCACTGAGAGAACTTTTTTGGAAAACTTACCTGTTACCTCATTTTGGTACAAAATGGAGCTGGGGAGATTCGAACTCCCGACCTCCTCAATGCCATTGAGGCACTCTCCCAGCTGAGCTACAGCCCCATGCGCCTCCTATATTAACATCTTAATCGACAACCCAGCAACGCGCACCACAACATTCAATTGCCAGACCTGGGCAAGCTAAGGTACTTCTGCCATTCGGTTGGCACATGAAAAGGACAGAAGACATAGTAGTCAACCGGGGGAGGACGAAAGGGCTTCCGTAAAAGCTTCATCCCCGCTACCTGCGGGGTACGTCCTGCCTTTTTCTGGTTACATGTCTTGCAAGCACTCACTATATTTTCCCAACTATGTCCCCCTCCCAAACGGCGAGGAACTACGTGATCAAGGGTAAGATCACTGGTCTCTTTTCCACAATACTGGCAAATATATCGGTCACGGATGAACACTCTCCGTCGTGTAATCTTTACATCGCGACGATGACGTTTCACTAAATGATTGAGACGAACCACCGAAGGAGCAGTCATTGAGAATGAGAGACTTCGTACAATGTTGGAGTTGTTTTCGATCACATCCGCTTTGCCACCAAGAACCAGCACCACCGCTCGTTTCGTTCGACAGACATTAAGTGGCTCATAGTTCTGATTTAGAACTAATACAGAAGAATCCAACATCTCTCTTTAAACTATCTCTTGCGGAATTGCTTCCTCTTCCGCGCGCGGACCAACCCGTACTTTTGCCTCTCTTTAATCCTGGAATCCCTGGTAAGGTATCCATGATTACGGAGTACAGGCTTCAAGTTCTCATCGAACACGACCAGCGCCCGGCTGACACCATGCTTTATGGCATCGGCCTGCCCTGATATCCCACCACCACTGACTTTGGCCACAACATCAAACTTCCCCAACGTGTCAGTCGCTATCAGCGGCTGCATAATCTTTAATCTAAGATGCTCTGTCTTATATATCTCTTCAAAACTCCTGTCATTGACAGTAACATTGCCGCTCCCCGAGTAAAGCCTTACCCTGGCAATTGCCTCTTTTCTTCTTCCGGTTCCATAGTAGTATTGCGATTCCACAGTTAACCCTCCTCAACCTTGCTTCCAGATCCCAATTGGGCCTCATGTGGGTGAGTTGGCCCCTCATAAACCTTTAACTTTTGCAACATCGACCGGCCCAATCTATTCTTAGGGAGCATGCCATTTACCGCGTGGGTTATAACCCTGGACGGATATGTTTCCACCATTTCCTCAAATGGCACAGACTTGATTCCTCCGGGGTACCCTGTATGCCAGTAGTACATTTTTTTCTCTGCCTTGTTGCCCGTTACACGCACTTTAGCTGCATTAACTACCACAACGTAATCCCCTGTATCAAGGTGCGGAACATACATAGCTTTGTGCTTCCCTCGAAGGAGGGTAGCAACCTCGGTTGCCAGCCGCCCTAATACCTTATCCGATGCATCAATAACATGCCACTCACGTTTAATATCCGCTGCTTTTGTACTGTATGTTTTCATTGTTCAAACCCTATATCAGAATAATTTACTTCCATCAAATACAGGCCGCACGGCGGAGCTGCCATTGCTACCTCCCCTATAGTAGCATAATTCAACAGATCGTAAAAATGGTCGATGCTATCTTTACCCAACCCAAGCTTTATCAGAGATCCAACGGTATGCCGCACCTGATGAGGCAAAAAAGCGTTTGCTACAATATCGAACAGCACCAATTCACCTTGCCTAGAAATACCCGCCCTGGAGACCGTACACACTGTATTCTCAGGCAACCCTTGCGTTCCTGCAAATGCCGCAAAATCATGCTCTCCCACCAGCAACTTGGCCGCTCTCCTCATGACATCCATATCCAACTCTTTTGCTACAAAATATGCCCATTTACGCCACAAAGGCGAACGTGTCGGTCTATTCAGGATAATATAGCGATACCAGCGGCTAAGAGCATTTCTTCTCGGATCAAACGTTGCGTTAACTTCACAGGCATTCCTAACAACTATATCCAACGGCAAGTAAAAGTTCAATGCCTTCACGAGAGTATGTTGAGGAAGAGTGGATTCGGTCTCAAAAGCGGCCACTTGCCCCCTGGCATGGACACCAGCATCGGTGCGGCCGGCACCCCGAACTCGCACAACCTCCCCAGTGACCTGCCATATCGCCTTTTCCAGCTCCCCCTGGATGGTAGGAACACCATTCTGAACCTGGAAACCATGATACCCCGTACCCTCATACTCAAGGAGTAAAGCGATGTTGCCAATCTTATTCCCCTTCCACTAGCTCTAACCGAGCAACAGGGGCACCATCACCCAGGCGCCTACCGAGCTTGAATATCCTCGTGTAGCCGCCATTTCGATTTCCATATTTCGGACCAATCTCATCAAACAGCTTCTTCACTACTTTACGGTCGGTTAAAAATTCCGAAGCCTGGCGACGAGAATGCAGATCGCCATCTTTACCCAGGGTTATCATCTCCTCGGCTAATGGGCGCACCTCTTTAGCTTTCGCCTGTGTGGTCACAATCTTCCCGTATCGCAAAAGCTCGGTTACCTGATTACGAAATAACATCCTTCGATGACTTGTTTCCCGTGAGAGTTTCCTCCCCGCTACACGATGCCTCACTTACCCCTCCTAACCGGGAATTTCTCTTGCAACTTTTGCCTCATCTCTTTCATTTCTTCGGTTTCACTCTCTTCACCCGCTGCGGCTTCACCTTCAGAGCCCTTAGTCAAACCAGCTTGCCCTAAACAATCCTGAACCTCATCCCAGGACTTCGGCCCAAAGTTGCTCAGGTTCAACAATTCCTTCTTGCTCTTTCCCATCAGCATTCCCACAGTGGTGATCCCAGCCCTCCGAAGGGCATTCATAGTCCTCAGAGACAACTCCAACTGGTCAAGGGGAATATCAGCCTCGCCTGCCAAAGCACCACCCTCCCCTGATCCAGCAACGGCTTCCTCTTCCCTCGGTCTACCCAGTACCTCAAACATACCAAACTGATTGGACAGTATCTGAGCAGCCTCGACAACGGCTTTTTCAGGAGGAACAGTGCCATCAGTAGAGACATCAAGGATTAACCGATCATAATCTCCCCGATGTCCAATCCTGGTCTTCTCAACTCTATAATTCACATTCCGAATCGGGGTAAAAACCGCGTCTACAGGCAAAACCCCTATGGGTTGGCCACTTGCAGAAGGGGCAATCACATACCCCTCTCCTATTTCAACTGTCAACTCCACATCAAGCTTTGCTTCAGGAGACTCCAAGGTAGCGAGATGGTGATCAGGGTTAATAATCTCAAACACGGCTGAGGGCTTTATATCCCTGGCACACACCTCACCTTCACCACTCGCTTCAAGGTGAAGTGTGTCAGAACGCTCCGAGAGATAGCGCAGCCTGATTCCCTTCACATTCAACAGGAATTCCAACACATCCTCTTTCATATGAGGAATAGTGGAAAATTCATGCTGAACACCGTCTATTTTGACTGTCGTCACTGCAGCACCCGGCAGTGAGCTTAGAAGGACCCTCCTCAGAGGATTCCCTAAGGTAGTTCCGTAACCGGGCCCCAGCGGCTCTACTGCAAAAACCCCCCGATTCTCGGAGATTACTTCATAGTTTACTGTCGGATTGATATCCTCAGCCAAATTCTCAACCTCCTGCAACACAACCTTTACCTCGAATAAAGCTCTACTATTAGCCTTCCATTTATAGTAACATCGATATCTTCTTTGGACGGTTGGGACAGAACCTTTACTGCAAGGGACTTATCATCGACGCTCAACCATGCCGGCACATGCTTAGCAGCAACGCTCTGGGCAGCAGATTCGTAAGGAACACGTTTGTCCTTACCCTGCTTCCATGCAATGACATCACCCGGTTTTACCAAAACCGATGGTATATTCGTCCTGCGACCATTGATGGTAAAGTATCCATGCTGAACCAACTGCCTGGCTTGACGACGGCTCTCAACAAACCCAGCACGGTAAATTACACTATCCAACCTGGTTTCCAACACGGTCACCAGGTTTTCCCCTGCCCGGCCAGGAAGTTTCTCTGCCTGAGCAAAATGCCTCCGCATCTGGCGCTCCAGTACACCATAGATATGCTTCGCTTTCTGTTTCTCCAGAAGTCGAACACCATACTCGGACATCTTCTTCGGACGCCCAGTGCCTCTTTGTCCTGGCGGATACCGCTTCCGCTCCAAGGGGCATTTAGGGGTAAAACACCGTCCCCCCTTGAGCATTAATTTCTCACCTTGACGTCTACAAATTCTACAAACAGGCCCCATGTAACGAGCCATATTCCCTCCCTGGGTTATACCCGCCTCCTTTTCCGTGGACGACACCCATTATGCGGCGTAGGGGTGATGTCCTTTATGCTTGCAATGTTAAGACCACTGGACTGCAGGGTCCGAATCGCGGCTTCCCGCCCGCTGCCAGGGCCCTTTATATAAACATCGACCTGCTGCAAGCCATGCTCAGCACCACGACGAGCCACCTCGGAAGCAGCCCTTTGAGCAGCGAAAGCAGTCCCCTTGCGGGTTCCTTTAAATCCCACTGTCCCGGCACTGCCAGAGGTTATAACATTTCCATTGTCATCAGTCAGCGTAATGATTGTATTGTTAAAGGTAGACTGTATATAAGCACAACCCTTCGCTATACCTTTACGCTCACGTCTTTTGATACCTGCAGTTCCTTTTCTCTTTGGCGACACAATCTCCTCCTTAAGAAACACCCGGTTAGTGATAAAAGATGAACGCCTGTGCTACTTCTTACCGGAACCACCACGGCGGCCTCTTCCAGCCACGGTCTTGCGCGGACCACGTTTCGTCCGGGCATTAGTCTTGGTTCTTTGTCCATGCACGGGCAACCCTCGCCGATAGCGTACACCACGGTAGCTCCCTATCTCAACAAGGCGCTTGAGGTTGAAATTGATCTCCTTCCTCAAGTCACCTTCAACCTTATAGTCTTTATCAATTACCTCACGGATGCGATCCAGATCATTATCATCAAGATCCTTCCCCCTTATCGTTGGATCGATGCCGGCCTTTTCCACCACCTGTTTGCTCAGGGTGGGACCAACCCCATAGATATACCGGAGAGCTATTTCCACATGTTTGTTTGCTGGAATATCAGCGCCTGCAACGCGTGGCATTTTGTTTACTCCTTAAGATAATGAATTTAGCCATCATACTCTCCTAGCCCTGCCTCTGATTATGCCTGCGATTGGAGCAAATGACCCTAAGTACTCCCTTACGTTTTACCACTTTGCACTTATTGCACCTTGGTTTAACTGATGCTCTGACTTTCATATTATATCACCTAACCCCTCTATACTAAAGCCGATAAGTCACCCTTCCACGCGACAAATCGTACGGTGAAAGCTCCACCAAGACCCTATCACCTCGAACAACCTTTATAAAATATCTTCGCATCTTGCCCGAAGCATGAGCAAGCACTATATGTCCGTTAGGTAATTCCACCCTAAACATGCCATTGGGCAACGGCTCTACAACCGTTCCCTCTACCTCAATGGCTTCTTTTTTTGCCATCAACCTCCCTAATAATAAGCTTTCAGTCCTTAACCTCTTCTAAGCTCTGAAGCTGCCCCCGCTTACAAGAGGGTTAATATCTCCGCCTGATCACCGGCAATAGCGATACTATTCTCAAAATGAGCTGAAAGACTACCGTCAGCCGTAACCACAGTCCACTGGTCAGGGAGCACCTTTGTCCGCCACCCCCCGGCATTTACCATAGGTTCCAAGGCCATGGTCATCCCCCTCTTTAGCACTGGGCCCTGCCCAGGACTACCGAAATTTGGAATCTGCGGGTCCTCGTGCATCTCTCTTCCTATCCCGTGTCCCACATATTCCCGAACCACAGAGAATTCTCGACTTTCCCCATACTCCTGGATGGCAGCGGAAATATCTCCCAAATGCGCCCCTTCACGTGCCGCTGATATGCCAGCTTTCAAAGCTCCCTCAGTCGTGGCAAGCAGCCGTTCTGCCTCAGCACTTATCTCTCCTACCCCCACTGTGAACGCTGCGTCGCCGTGAAAGCCTTCATAAACTGAAGCAAAGTCTATACTTATTATATCCCCTTCTTTCAACTTCCGCTCGCCAGGGATACCGTGAACAAGCTGCTCATTTATAGAAGCACAAACAGAATTAGGGTACCCCCTATATCCTTTAAAAGAAGAGACAGCACCATGCCGTTCCAATTCCCTAACAGCGACATCATCCAACATACTTGTGGTTATACCCGGCCTTACCTCACTTCTTAAAGTATCAAGGATAGCTGCCGTGATCTTTCCGGCTTTCCTCATCCCCTCCAATTCACGTGGTGACTTAACAATAATCCCCATGTCACTCTCCTATGTTAAAGCATCTACTAATTCGTTAGTTACCTTCTTCGCCCCCTGTGCACCATCTACCTCCAGCAATTTCCCGGCTTTCCTATAGTAATCAACCAAGGGAGCTGTCTCCTCGGAATAGACTTTTATCCGGCTGCGCACCGTCTCTTCCTTATCATCAGGCCTCTGATAAAGCTCTCCACCACACCGATCACACTTCCCCTCCACCTTCGGAGGCATATCAGTTACATGATAAGGAGTTTGGCAATTCCGACAAATCCGGCGTCCCGCAAGGCGCCTCACAAGCTCTTCCTCGGGCACCTTTATGTAGACTACCTTATCAATACCCTGGCCTTTGTCATTCAGAACTTTCTCTAAAGCTTTGGCCTGTTCGAGGTTCCTCGGGAAACCATCCAGGATAAACCCATTGGCGCAATCAGGCTCAGAAATTCGCTCCAATACCATTTTAACTGTTATTTCATCAGGCACAAGAAGGCCCTTCTCCATGTAGGACTTAGCTGTATTCCCTAATTCAGTCCCGCTATTCTGCGCCTGCCTGAACAAATCCCCCGATGCGATATGTGCTAGGGATAACTTTTGTGATAAAACCACAGCTTGCGTTCCCTTACCTGCACCCGGTGCACCTAACAGTATTATATTCATTTACTACCTCTTACTTAATAAATCCTTCATAATGACGCATCAAGAGTTGTGCCTCCATCTGCCTCATGGTATCCAGAACCACTCCCACCACAATCAGCATTCCCGCGCTGCTGAGGATCATCAGGTTCTGTGCATTGGCCACCGAGGCACCAACGAGAACTCCACCCAATAGAGGCATTACAGCAACCAATCCAAGGAAGATTGCCCCTCCCCAGGTAATACGGGTATTCACAGCATTAAGATACCCGGAAGTCGGCTTTCCCGGACGAATGCCTGGTATGAAACCTCCCTGCTTTTGCAGAGTCTCAGGTATATTCTGTTGCTGAAAGATGGTCATTGTGTAGAAGAAAGTAAATCCAACGACGAGCCAGAAGTAAGCTCCCCAATAGAACCACCAGTAATTGCCTCCGGAGTCGAAAAGGTTGTAAATAAAATTCGCTATATTAGGATCCCCCGACTGACTCATAAAATAACTGGCTACTGTCCCCGGGAAAATCATTATCGCCATAGCAAATATTAGCGGGATCATCCCAGCCGAATTCACTCGAAGCGGGATATGGGTCCCACCGCTTTGCCGATACACTCTTCCGCCCCGAAAGATGCTTCTCGAATATTGAACGGGAATGCGCCGAGCTCCCTCATTTACATATACTATAAAGAATGCGATTGCTATAAGCAGTATTAGCAGTTTTAGCAACCCTCCAACCCCTACAGTCAGATAGCTTTGCCCTATATTCGTTGGCATTACTGCTACAATCCCGCCAAATATAATTATTGAGATGCCGTTGCCAATGCCATGCTCAGTGATCCGGTCTCCCAGCCATACCAGGAACATCGTGCCCGCCGTCAAACACAATATCATCGAGACAGTAGGAAGCAAGTTTTCCCCGGACAACCCCACGCCACTGATAGCTGGTTGTGACATACCTGACATAGGCCGGCTAAATAGAACCAATTGCCCATATCCCTGAAGCATAGCCAAAGGCACGGTAAGCCAGTATGTATATTGATTGATCTTCTGCGTGCCCTCATCACCTTCACTCGCTATCGCCTGCAACTTGGGGACAACTGGCACAAGCAATTGCATTATAATTGTGGACGTTATGTAAGGATAAACCCCCATGGCAACTATGCTCAATCTGCGCATAGCACCGCCGCTAAACAGGTCCAGCATGCCCAAGAGCTGATTCTGCTCAAAAAGCTGCTCAAGTGCCTGAAGATCAACCCCCGGAACGGGGATTTGGGCCATAAAACGGAATATTACGAGGATGCCAAAAGTGATGAACAGCTTCCGCCTGAGGTCAGGGTGATGGAGGGAATCAATGACCGCCTGCATGAGTTTGGGCATTGCACCCTGTTTTGCAGTTCGCTGCATCAGCGGATCACCTCTACTGTTCCTCCTGCAGCTTCTATTTTCTCCCTCGCCACACATGAGAACCTATGTGCCTTCACCACCAGCTGCCTGTCTATATCGCCCTCTCCCAACACCTTCACTGGCTTGCTCTTTCTCTTAACAATACCTGTTGATATCAGCTTCTCTGGTGTAATCTCGCTTCCCTCAGGAAAGGCTTTAAGAGACTCAAGATTGACAGCATTATAATCTACCCTGAAGGGATTATTAAAGCCTCGTTTCTTCGGGAGACACTTTATCAGACTGTCCGCCTTGCCATCGAAGAGGGGGTGCACACCGCCACCAGAGCGAGCGTTCTGGCCTTTTATGCCACAACAAGAATAAGTTCCATGCCCGGTTCCTACTCCACGCCCCACCTGCTTGCGCTTTTGCTTAGCACCTACACTGGGTTTTAACCCATTTTGCCTCACTGTTGCTCACTCTCCTCAACGTTTTCCTCTGACTTACTTTCTTCACCCGATTTGGGTGCTACTTTGCCTCTCTTGACAAATTCCTCCTGGGGATCTTTAAGCAAACTCAAGGCTCTCAGAGTCGCCTGCACCACATTAACAGAGTTGGAACTACCCATGGACTTCGTTAAAATATCCCTTATTCCAGCCGCTTCAACCACAGATCTAACAGCTCTTCCTGCCATCACACCCGTTCCTGGAGAAGCGGGCTTGAGAAAAACCTCAGCAGCTCCGAACTTAGCCTTTATTTCATGGGTAATAGTACCCCCCTTCATGGGAAGGCGTATGAGGTTTTTCTTGGCCCTGGCGGTCCCTTTACTAATAGCAACCGGTATCTCCTTCCCTTTACCAAGCCCAAACCCCACATGCCCTTCATTATCACCAACCACCATAAGGGCGCTGAAGGCAAGCCTCCTGCCGCCAGTTGTCGTTTTCGCAACCCGCCTTATATAAACCAAATTTTCTGCGAGATTCAGCTCTTCTGGATTAACCTTTTCCTTCATATATAAAACCTCAGAAATTCAGTCCAGCTTCTCTTGCTCCGTCGGCAAGTGCCTTGACCCGACCATGGTATTTATATCTCCTCCTGTCAAAGGCAACCTGTTGAACTCCTTTCGCCAGAGCCCTTTTACCCAACAAATCACCAACCTGCTTTGCCTGCTCAGTCTTGGATGAACCAGATGCATTCCCATTGAGATCAAACGAACAAGCTGACACAAGGGTATGACCTGTGGTGTCATCGATCACCTGACCATAAATATATCTCAGGCTACGAAAGACGCAAAGGCGTGGCCTATTAGCCGTGCCAACTGCGCGTCTTGCCTTCGTTTCCCTGTTCCTTTTCCTCGCCATTAGCCTTTGGCTCGTATCTTACCTGCTTTCCCTGGTTTAAGATGCAACTCCTCGTCTGCATACCTGATACCCTTTCCCTTATACGCATCAGGTGGTCTGACTTCCCTGATCTTAGCCGCTACTCCTCCTACAAGCTCCTTATCAATGCCAGAGACAACTATCACATTGTTCTCTTCAACAGTGACAGAGACACCCTGAGGAGGTGTGATCTCAACCGGTTGTGCATATCCTACACGGAGCATCAGTTCACCCTCTGATGCCTGTGCTCGGTACCCGACTCCTACAACCTGCAACCGCTTTTGGAACCCCTCATGTACGCCATGAACTATATTAGCGATAAGCGTACCAGTAACTCCGAGCAAGGTGCGATGCTCCTTGCTGTCAGTAGGTCTCGACACTGTGACGGTCCCATCACTTAGGTTAACAGACATATCCGTATGGAAAGAATAGCTCAAAGTCCCCTTAGGACCTGTCACAGCCACTTCATTCCCTTTGATATCTACCTTGACATTCTCTGGAACAGGTATTGTTTTTACCCACGGTTTTGACATATTGACTATACCCTCATACAAAGCAGTGTATACACTGCTCTCGACTTACTACCAAACCTTACACAAAACCTCACCACCTATACCACGCCGCCGCCCCTCCTGGCCGGTCATTATCCCTTGGGTAGTTGACAATATTGCGATCCCTAATCCTCTATACACCCTGGGGACTTCTTCCTTTCCAGCATACACCCTGCAGCCAGGTCTGCTTACCCGTTCAAGTCCCGACACTACGGCTTCCTTATTATCAACATACTTGAGATATATTTTCATTACTCTTTGTGGAGTTTCGCCCTTGAGTATCTCATAGTCATTTATATATCCCTCATTCTTAAGGACCTTAGCAACGGCCGTTCTGAGCCTCGAAGCAGGAATCTGCACGGACTTGTGCCTGACCATATTGGCATTCCTTATCCTGGTTAGCATATCTCCTATTACATCCATGCGTTTCCCCCCTTACCAGCTAGACTTCCGAATCCCGGGCAGTTGTCCCTCATTGGCTAACTTCCGGAAGCATATGCGACACAGTCCAAACTCGCGGATATACCCCCTAGGTCTGCCGCAAAGCTTACAACGATTCCTGTGTCTTACCTTATACTTTTGAGTCTTTTGAGATTTCATAATCTGAGAAGTCTTGGCCACGTTTACTCCTTCCTAAGCGAATGGCATTCCCATAAGCTCCAAGAGTCGCCTAGACTCATCATCGTCCCCTGCTGTAGTTACAATAGACACCTGCAACCCTCGAACCCTATCAATCTTGTCATAATTTATCTCGGGAAATATAAGCTGTTCCTTTATTCCCAAGGAATAGTTCCCCCGACCGTCAAAAGCATATCTGGATATCCCTGAAAAATCCCTTATCCTAGGTAGAGCTGTGCTTACCATCCGGTCGAAGAAATCATACATTCTATTTTTCCGCAACGTTACCATAAGCCCAATTACCATCCCCTCTCGCACCTTGAAACTGGATATCGACTTCTTTGCCTTGGTAACTACCGGACGTTGCCCTGATATCGTAGCAAGATCCCCTGATGCCGCCTCCAGAGCACGAGCATTATCAATAGCTTCACCCAAACCTATATTAAGAACTACCTTCTCAAGCTTGGGTACCCCCATAGAGTTCTGATACCCTCGCTCCTCCATCATCTGGGGCACTATTTCCTCTTCGTACCTTTTCTTAAGTCTCGGGACAGCCATTAATCAATCACCTCTTGGCACTTCCTGCATACACGGACTTTGCTTCCATCCTCGAGATAAGTAAACCCCACTCGAGTAGGCTGATTACATTTCTTACATACAAGCTTCACATCCGAGACATGGATAGGAGCCTCTTTTTCCACAATGCCCGCTTGTCTCACTTGCTGGGTAGACTTCATGTGCCTTTTGACCATGTTGACCCCTTCCACAATCACATAATCCCTGTCGGGAAAAGCCCGCTGCACTTTCGCCTTTCTCCCGCGATACTTGCCTGAGATCACCATCACTTCGTCGTTCTTGCGAATCTTCCTCATCACAGCACCTCCGGTGCCAGCGACACAATCTTCATAAAGTTCTTCTCCCTGAGCTCACGTGCCACAGGTCCGAAAATGCGCGTGCCTCTGGGATTCCCTCTCTCATCCAAAATCACAGCGGCATTCTCATCGAATCGAATATGTGAACCGTCCCTACGCCCGTGCGACGTGGCTACTCTCACCACTACTGCACGCACTACACTACCCCTTCCCACCGGGGAATTGGGAATAGCCTCCTTAACCGAGGCCACAATCGTATCCCCTAATCCAGCGTACTTCCGTTTCGTGCCTCCAGGAATGTTGAAGCACATTATCTCACGCGCCCCGGAGTTATCGGCTACCTTAAGTCTGGTATGTATCTGGATCATTTCAGTCTAACCTTCAACTCCCTTTACTGGGCTACCTTTCGACAAAAATCTCAAGTACCCTCCACCGCTTCTCTCCAGATAATGGACGAGTTTCCGCAAGCTTTACCGTATCACCTATCTCGCATGAGTTGTGTTCATCATGCGCCTTAAATTTCTTCCTGTATTTGGTGTACTTTTTATAGCGGGGATGCTGGCGCAGTCGCCTAATCTCCACCACTGCGGTTTTGTCCATCTTATTACTTACCACTTCGCCTGTAAGAGTTCGCTTTGTTCCCATATCTTTCTATCCTTGGGATAATTCGATTTCCCGCATCACCGTCTTGATCCGAGCAATCTTCTTCTTAACTCTGTTGAGCTCCCGGTAGTTCGTCAATTGCCTGGTAGCCCATCTGAATCGCAGATTGAAAAGCTCCTGGCGGGAATTTTCCTCTTCCCTTTTAAGTTCCTCGTAATTCATTCCTCGAACTTCGTCTATTCTCAATTTCAGGCTCCGTTTACACTCATAACTTTGTGAAAGGACCTTTTCTACTTGAAATCCCCTTCCGCAGCTTTACTCTTCATACGATACGAGTGTCAATAGGAAGCTTGTGAGCAGCCAGGCGCAATGCCTCACGCTCCATTTCCTTATTCACTCCCGCGATCTCAAACATTATTCTCCCTGGCTTGACCACGGCTACCCAATGATCAACCACGCCTTTGCCTTTCCCCATCCTCGTCTCGGGTGGGCGCGCGGTAACCGGCTTGTCCGGGAATATACGAACCCAGACCTTACCTCCACGTTTGACATGCCGTGTGATCGCTATCCTGGCCGCCTCGATTTGTCGACTGGTTATCCACGCCGGCTCTAAAGCCTGCAAGCCAAGTTCACCAAAATCAACCTTGTTCCCAGACTGGGCCTTACCCTTAAGGCGGCCCCTGTGCATTTTCCTGTGTTTTACCTTCTTCGGTTGCAACATTCAAATCACTCCGCAGTCTCAGTTGACGCTTCCAGATTCCCACCTTCAACATAGCTTTGCTCGGGCAGTATATCCCCTTTATAGACCCATACCTTCACTCCGATTTTACCGGAATTAGTATGTGCCTCCGCCAGCCCATAATCAATATCGGCACGTATGGTATGAAGGGGAACGCTGCCCTGGTGTTCACTTACAGTTCGAGCTATCTCACGTCCCCCAAGACGCCCCCTAACCACAACTTTGACGCCCTTGCCTCCAGCATTCATCGTCTGAGAGATGGCTCTCTTGACAGCACGGCGGTATGTAATACCCTTCTCAAGCTGATCAGCAATGTTTCTCGCCACTAAATAGGCATCACATTCGGGAACTTGTATCTCTTGAATATTAAGCTGGATCCTTTTGCCCGTCAACCCTTGCAAAATATTCCTTACCTCATCAACCCTCTGTCCCCCTCGGCCAATAACAACCCCCGGCCTAGAGGTATTTATAGTAACATTAATTTCCCCAACACCTCGCTCAATCTCAACCCTGGAAATTCCGGCATTCCTGTAATTCGCATTAATGGCCCGCCGAATGGCGAGGTCCTCCTGCACAAGGGTTGCATAATCCCTGTCATCCTGCCATTTGGATTGCCAATCCTTGTAACTTCCAAGCCTGAAACCGATTGGATGGGTTTTATGTCCCATTCACTTCTCCTCAACTACTATAGTAATATGGCTCATACGCTTCCGAATAGGCTTCACCGTTGCTCTTCCACCGAACCGAACCCTCCTCATAGTCTGCCCTTCATCCACAAACGCCTTTACAATTGTAAGAGCAGACGGTGTCATATGGAAATTGTTCTCAGCATTAGCAATGGCCGACTTCACCACACGCACCACCCTCCTCGCTATCGGGGTCGGCGTAAAGCTTAAGATAGCCACAGCCTCCTCAGCCTTCCGGCCACGAACCATATCCACAACACGCCTCACCTTGTGTGGCGATGCCCTAACTCCCTTCGCCGTTGCTCTTACTTCCATAAGATCACCTTCAATGCCCGATTATCATTCATTAAAGCCATACCTTTAATAAAATACAAACGATTTAGCCCTTCTTACTCGAAGCTTGAATTTTATTTTTTAACCGCACGCCGAGGAGAGGTCCTCGTGGGGACAAACTCCCCAAGCTTATGTCCAACCATGTTCTCAGTTATAAATATTGGAACATGATTCTTCCCATTATGCACCGCTATAGTAAGTCCCACCATTTCAGGAGGTATCACAGAGCCTCTTGCCCATGTTCTAATTACTGTCTTCTCACCACTCTTGTGGATAGCATCCACTTTCTTCATCAACTTCTGGTCAATAAATGGCCCCTTCTTAGTAGACCTGCTCACTTCTCACCTCCGGTTACTTACGCCTTTTCACGATCCTATTGTCGGAGCGCTTGTTTCTCCTCGTCTTGACACCATATGCCTGCTTCCCCCAGGGAGTTTTGGGGCCCGGCAATCCTATTGGTGCCCTACCTTCACCACCACCATGAGGATGGTCATAGGGGTTCATAGCTGAACCCCTTACCTTAGGCCGGCGGCCCAAATAACGCCTTCTACCAGCCTTACCCCAATTAATAAAAGTATGCTCAGAGTTCCCCACCTGACCTATTGTGGCCAAACATTCCCCCCGAACATAGCGAACTTCCTTGGAAGGGAGAGTAAGCATCACATATCCATCAGACTCCCTCGCTCTAACATACACCGCAGTTCCAGCACCCCGTGCCAGTTCCCCCCCCTTACCGGTCTGGAGTTCAACATTATGGATGGGCACGCCGGTTGGAACCCTTCTTAAAGGCAACGCGTTCCCAACCTTGATATCCGCATTTTGGCCAGCCATGATTCTATCTCCAACCTTTAACCCGGTAGGTGCCAGAATATAACGTTTCTCACCATCAACATAGTTTATCAAAGCGATATTGGCCGAACGGTTAGGGTCATATTCTATGGCAGCCACCTTCCCTGGAATATCCCGCTTGTTCCTTTTAAAGTCTATTATCCTGTAATTTCTCTTAGCACCACCACCCCGATGTCGGATTGTCACCCTTCCCTTGTTATTTCTGCCGCCTTTCTTCCTCAGGGGCACAACAAGCGACTTTTCGGGTTCGCTCTTTGTAACCTCCCCCGTCGGCTGGCTGGTCATGCCTCTTCGACCGGGAGATGTTGGCTTGTACTCTTTAATCGCCATTGCTCTAAACTCCTTCGAACACCTCGATCTTATCCCCAGGCTTAAGTGTAACGATCGCCTTCTTCCAAGCAGGCCTGTGACCCCTCAGCCTGCCAAAGCCTCTTGGCTTGCTCGGCACCGTAACCACATTCACAGATACAACGGTTACTTTGAACGCCTTTTCCACTGCTGCTTTTATTTGATGTTTGTTGGCGCCCTTTGCTACCTTAAAGGCATATTTACTCTGCTTCTGACCCATCAGGTCAGTTACCTTTTCCGTAATTATAGGTTCACGAACAACTTCATAGAGATTCATAATAACTCTCTAATCCTTATATATTATATATATATACTAAATTACACAGCACTTTTCTTTTCCCCCCAAAGCTCCTCAACCGCCTGTACTGCATCTTGGGTCATAACCAAATTGTCATAGGAAAGCAGATCAACTACATTTAGTAATCGAGCCGGAGCTACCTTAACCCCTTCCAGATTATTGGCCGATTTAATGACGTTCCCGTCCGGGGAGGATATGGTAACCAGAGCCGAACGGTCAGCCTCTAACCTTCGCAACACATCCTTCATCCTCTTGGTCTCAGGCTGATCTATCTTCAGGTTATCCAACACAGTGAGCTTCCCGTTAGACATCTTATCAGACAGCATGCACCGTATCGCCAGTCTCCTCATCTTCTTGGGCATCCTTTGCCGATAGCTTCTCGGTTTAGGCCCAAATGTCACCCCACCATGACGTCGCAGGGGAGACTTTGCACTCCCCGCTCTGGCCCGGCCAGTATGCTTCTGCCGGTAGAGCTTACGGGTACTGCCAGCAACCTCGCTACGGGTTTTAGTGCTTGAGGTACCAGCCCTTGCATTGGCACGTTGCCTTACAAGTGCTTGGTGCACTAAGGCATCATTCATGAGAACCCCAAACACGCTCCCATCCAGTTCAAGATCCCCTACTGCCGTACCTTGTGTGTTATAAACCTTAACATTCATGGCCTATCACCGTCCCAATCAACAAAAAAAGACCAACAGCCTACAGTAAACCGTTTGTGCTCTGCCTATAGGCTGCGGGCCGTGGGCTAATTAAACCCTCTTACCACCTACGCTCCCGCAGTAATGTTAACCACATTATAGCTTACACGAATTATCAGTGATGTCAAGAGGTGTAAGCACAAGTTTTTATGATATCAGGTTTATTCCCTTATGCTCAACCTTCTGGTAATTTAATCCTGTTTTACAGCCACTGCACCTTGTGGATTATGCATTTGACAATATAGACGGTCTGAGATACAATACTCACATCCAGCGCAACGGAGGCTACCATGATCGAGATGAGCATTGACAGCATTCGCATCAGCATGATGAATAACCAGGGTGAAGTCAGCATGATGAATAACCCGCGTGTAGTCATCCTGAAAGAGAAACAAAGCGATCGCTATCTACCCATCTGGATTGGGCCAGCGGAGGCAGATGCAATTGCTATTAAGCTCCAAGGCGTCAATCTACCCCGGCCTCTCACACATGACCTCCTGGTATCTGTTATTGACAGTTTGAAAGCCTCCGTGAATTCCATTATTGTAAACGATCTTCGAGATGACACGTTTTATGCCAAGCTAATACTTAGTATTGGCAGTGAACGACTGGAACTGGATTCCAGACCTAGCGATGCGGCAGCATTGGCAGTGCGGGTGAACGCCCCTATATACGCTGAGGAGACAGTGCTGGATCGAGCAGGCATCTTGATAGATCGGGAAACGGGCAAGCCTATAACTCAAGGTGAGGGAAAATCAGGTGAAATAAGTGAGCAAGAGCTGAAGAGTTTATCCGCTTTCCGTGATGTAATAGACCAACTCAATCTTGAAGACCTTGATGAAAACCAGGGGGATCAAGGACAAGGAGGAAGCCAGGGATAACAGTTCCTTGACAGATCCATCTAGTTCCTCTTACTACTTCACATCTTTATTCGGATCGATAACTTATATATGCTAATTGAAGAGAAAAATAAGGGTAGGGCCAAGTCGATCTCAATTGCCCTCACTGATTTGGGGGAGTCTTTTCTAATCCAGAAATGGGGCTGGGGAGTGGTAATAACCGTTTCTTTCTTTTTGCTACTTTTCCTTTCTTTCTGAATAGTGTGAGTATGTGGATAACCTCCCTCCTTCGGTAGATTTCAACGTGAGGAAACTCGTTCAACAGGCTGTCCAAAAAGTCCGGTAGAGAGGTAGCTGGTGGCAGGGCAAGTAAGGTATAATGTGCGTAGAGGATGCCCTGCAGGTAAGTGTAAATGAAGATATTCAAGGAATACAGCCAGAGTCAGGGATTGCTGCTTCCCCCTTCACTGGATGAATTTGTGCCCGAGAATCATGAGGCACGGATTATCAATGATGTAGTCGAGAGCATGGATTTGTCGCTGCTGCTTGCCAAGTATGAAGGTGGAGGGGCGCCAGCTTACCACCCGGTCATGATACTAGAGGTAGTCATTTATGCTTATAGCCACGAAATCTACAGCTCTCGCAGCATCGCCTGAGACCTAAAGACAGACACTGCCTTCATGTTCCTGTCGGGACTACAATCTCCCGATTTCCGAACCATATGTCTTTTCCGCGCCGAGTACTCTGACGTGCTTCCCGGGTTATTTGTAGAAGTAGTGAGGATGTGTGCCTCTTTAGGCATGGTAGGCTTGGGGCACATTGCCTTTGATGGCACCAAGCTAAAGGCAAATGCTTCAGTGAGACAGACCAGAGATAAAGAGGGTTTAGAGAAGGAGATAGAGCGCATCAAGGAGCAAATGAAGGAGATGGTTCAAGCATCAGCTAACCTGGATAAACTGGAGGATCAGATATACCCCGATGGTGACGGCTCAGAGATGGCGGAGGAGTTGAGGGGGAAGGAATACCGCCTGAAGAGGCTTCAGGAAGCGAGAGGGGTGCTGGAGAGGGAAAAACTGGAGAAAGTGAATGTAACCGATACGAGTTCCAGGCTGATGAAGGACAGCCGGGACGTTGTTCAGCCCAACTATAATGGGCAGATAGCAGTAGATGACAGGGATCAGATAATCGTAGCTGCAGATGTCAGCCAGAATGCCACTGACCATGCTGAGTTCGAGCCCATGGTAGTATCTTGTCAGACTAATAAATGCACAGATAATATCCAAATATGATATGATGGGGAGCATGAGCAGAAAAGCGTCTCCCATCGTATTGAATGGGGAAGAAAAGGAGATATTGGAAAGTATCTCAAATTCACGGATTGCCCCATATAGAAAGGTACAGCGTGCTCCTCTCATCCTGCTGGCGGCGGAAGGGATGACCAACACGGCGATAGCCCAGGAGGTGAGGCTACAGCGGTCTATGGTAGTGCAGTGGCGTCAGCGGTTTTTTGGTGATCAGACCAACCTGAAGCCACATCTGGCAGGTACTTTCTCCGTGTCAAATGACCCCGATTTTACCGCTAAGGTGGTGGACGTCGTTGGGCTGTATATGCATCCGCCGGAAAATGCCGTAGTGTTGTGTGTAGATGAAAAAACCCAGGTGCAGGCGCTGGATAGAACTCAGCCGTTGTTACCAATGCGTCCTGGACAGATTGAGCGGCAACTCACGACTACAAGCGTAACGGCACCGTCCAACTATACGCCGCCTTAGAAGTACAGGCTGGACACGTTGTTCCCCGCATCGAGGAACGCCACCGGTCACGGGAGTTCATTGCCTTCATGAACCAATTACTGCATGCCTATCCATCCGGTGAGATTCACATTATTCTGGATAACGTCAAGAGTCATGACTCCAAAGAGGTGAAAGAGTGGCACAAACGCCCAAGCCATAAGAGGGGAGTCTTTCATTTCATCCCCACCTACTCTTCTTGGCTTAATCTGGCTGAAGTACTGTTCAATCTGTTACAAGCCAAAGCGCTTCGGAGAGGAGTGTTCACATCCAAGCAAGCACTGGTATCAGCTATCATGAACTATATCCGGAAATTCAACGAAGAGGGGCATGTCTTCCGTTGGACAAAAACAGCTGATGTCATTTTTAGTTCAGTTAATAACCTGACAAGCCACTAGAATCCTATGAGGAAGGAGAGGTAGTGAAAATACCTAGACGTACTTTCCCTCGCACGGTATTTGAATTCCAGCAGGTGTTTTCCACTGAGGAAGCGTGTTTGAAGTTCTTGATACAATCACGTTGGCCCGATGGGTTTATTTGTCCCCATTGCGGTAATACAGAGTCCTATTGGATAGACACTCGCGAACTTCTCCAATGCAAGAAATGTAGCTATCAGGCATCGGTGACTGCTGGAACGGTAATGCATCGTTCCAGAATGCCACTTACGATGTGGTTTCAGGCGGCCTACCTTGTAACAACGCATACGCCCGGTATGTCGGCTCTCCAGTTCCAGAGGCAGATAGGGTTATACAGCTATCAGACTGCTTTTACCATGCTCCATAAGCTCCGTTCCGCTATGGTGAAAACGGCCCGTAGTATACTCAGTGGATTAGTAGAAGTGGATGAACCTATATCGGTGGAGAACATCCCGGCAAAAGCGGTAGGGGTGCCGAAGGCAAAGTGATAGTGGCAGGTGCGATGGACATCAGAGGCAAGTATGCCAACAGAGTGCGTCTTAAGGTTATACCAGATGTCACAGGTAAGACCCTGACGGATTTCATTCAGTTAAATGTAGAGGGAGGCTCCACAGTGAAGACGGATGAGTGGGTTAGCTACTCCAAACTGGAAACGGTGGGATACAGGCATATCGTGACGCCACAGCTAATACATATTCACAGAGTGTTCTCTAACCTGAAGATGTGGATAATCGGCACTCACCACGGGGTTAGTCCTCAACATCTACAAGCGTATTTGAACGAGTTCTGCTTCCCTTTCAATCGTAGGAAAACTCCGATGGCTGCTTTCCAGACCGTACTGGGATTAGTGAAAGAGAGGTTGGAGCCAACCTATAAGGGGCTGTATGGAGTCGCTAAAGGTCGGAAAGCTTGGGTACATCCAACCAATCCTGTTCTGAGTTAACAAGATAGGCATAAGAGTTATTACTCCCAGAAAGACGATTATGACAGCAAAAAGAGCAGCACGAATTACCTCTCCCTGAAACATGAGCCAGATAAATCCGCCTATACAGGCCACTCCCAGCAGAACTAACATAGATCCACACGCTCAATGTCCAGAATCTTCTCTGCCGATAAATCCACAGAAGCTATTATGCCCACACTGTTTCCAGTGGCCAAAGGACTAAAACCAAAAGCTACTACATACCTTTGGTGTTCCTCACACCCACTACATCCTCCGAAGCGAAACGCACGATGCTGACCAGCATCAAAATGCAAGCCGTCTTCTATGAGGGATTGGTGCAAGGAGTGGAAGTCATCAGAAGCCAAAACAAGCGCCACAGCTTTGTGTGCGTCTGCCTTTTCCTCCATCTTGTCAGAAGGATTTAGCTTAGTTTCTGCATCCTTGGAGCAAGGGGAGGGGTCTTCTACTACTTCCAGACCGTTTGCTCCGCTTATGGCACTCTCTGTTAACAGATCATAATCACCATCAGTAGACTTGCCCAAATCAGAATGGCCATCCGCAAATGCAATCGGTGTTATACCCCTCGATAGGAACACCACAACCAGAACCATTACCAATGCCTTTTTCATCCTGTTTGCTTCCTTAAAATAGTTCTTGATTCCCCAACTCCCTTTCACCCCCAAACTTCACACTCTCATATGCTCACCCCCTTAGTCAGATTCCTTGTTTCACTCTCTTTATAATGAACCTATAAAATCACATACTCTGACCAATACTGAAAACATGTCTCAAAGCTAGCACACCGAAAACATTTTGTAATGACACCCAAGTACCAAATTTTGGCCAGGATCAGCTTTGACGATGAAAAGTGGTACCGATGTACCACTTTTCATCCATGTAGATATGTAATAGAATGCAATTAAGTAGATATCTTGGTAAATGAATGATGAATTCGGTAAGAGTTCTCATAATCAATGACAATATGGTAATCCGGACAGGTCTTCGAGCCTTGCTGGAAGGGGTAAATGCAATCACCGTCATCGGAGAGGTACACTCTCTTCCAATACAAAATGGGCCTGGAGGAGATATCGATTTCCAAAAGGAAA